>NZ_JBFULT010000431.1:0-6558 GCF_054049755.1 Bradyrhizobium sp. P5_C11_2 | reverse complement strand
GGGCTGAACAAGGACGACGCGCGCAAGAAGTGGGGCGAGGACCAGGTGCTGGTCTGGCGCCGCTCCTACGACGTGCCGCCGCCCGGCGGCGAAAGCCTGAAGGACACGCTCGCGCGCGCACTGCCGTATTACGTTCAGGAAATCCTGCCCGGCGTGCTCAACGGCAAGCGCACGCTCGTCGCCGCCCACGGCAATTCGCTGCKCGCGCTGATCATGGTGCTGGAAAAGCTCTCGCCCGAAGGCATTTTGAAGCGCGAGCTCGCCACCGGTGTGCCGATCATCTACCGCCTCAACGCGGATTCGACCGTGGCCTCGAAGCTGGATCTGGCGGGGTAACAGACGCCGTCATTCCGGGGCGCCCGAAGGGCGAACCCGGAATCTCGAGGTTCTCAGGTGCGCAATTGCGCACCATGGTTCGATGCTTTGCATCGCCCCGGAACGACATCAGACAATCACTGCATCCCCACCTGCCCGGCTTCCCAGCCCAGCATCGCCTGCTTGCGGGTGATGCCCCAGTGATAGCCGGTGAGCGTGCCGCTCTTGCCGAGCGCGCGGTGGCAGGGGACGACGAACGAGACCGGATTCTTGCCGATCGCGGCGCCGACGGCGCGCGAGGCCCTTGGGCTGTCGATCTTGCAGGCGATGTCGGAATAGGACACCGCGCGGCCCATCGGGATCTTCAGCAGCGTCTCCCACACCCGCACCTCGAAATCGGTGCCGATCATKACCACGCGCAGCGGCTGGTCGGGCCGCCACAGCTTTTTATCGAAGATGCGCTGTGCGAGCGGCGCGGTGCCTTCGTGATCCTCGACGTAAGTTGCGTTGCGCCAGCGTCGCGTCATGTCGGCAAGCGCTGCTTTTTCGTCGCCGGGATCGGCGAAGGCAAGTCCCGACAATCCGCGATCGGTCGCGATCACGATGGCGGTGCCGAAGGGCGAGGGATGAAAGCCGTAGCGCAAGGTGAGGCCTGCGCCGCCGTTCTTCCATTCACCCGGCGACATCGCTTCATGCGTGACGAAGAGATCGTGCAGCCGGCCCGGACCTGAGAGGCCGGAGTCGAGCGCCGCGTCGAGCACGCTCGCGGAATCGCGCAACAGCCCCTTGGCATGGTCGAGCGTCAGCGCCTGCATGAAGGCCTTCGGCGTGAGCGAGGCCCAGCGGCGGAACAGATGGTGCAGCTCATCCGGCGTGACGCCGGCCRCATCCGCCATCGCCTCGATGGTCGGCTGCGCGCGCCAGTTCTCCGAGATGAAGGCGATCGCCCGGCGCACCGAGTCATAGTCGCGCAGCGCGGCGTTCTGGGGGCCCGGCTTGGCCAGGCGCTGATCATGTATGGCGAGTGTCATCATGACCGGAAATGTAGGAGCGGGGGCGGTTCGAAACCACCCGATTTCCGACGTGACATCAGCGAATGGGGTTGAAGGTCGGTCCGCGCTTGGCGGCGTTCAGCGCCTCAACCAAGCCATTGTAAAAGCTTGCTTTTTCTTCAGGCCCCAAAAAGCCGGCGAGCTGGAGCCGGCGGCCGCGCGAGATCAGGTAGAGGTGTTCGAGGCCAAAATCCTCGTCGACCTCCAGGTCGAGCCGGACCCAGAGCGGATTGAACGTCCATTCGGCGACCTGGCCGCGATGGCTGATGCGGCGCACGCGCAACTCGGACGGGGTAACCACAATCTGCTCGCTCGCCCGCGCGGTACGGAAATTGACCTTGAAGGCCCACCAGATCACCAGCACGTCGAGGCCGAAGAAGCCGAGCACCGGCCACGCCCCCATCATCAGGAACACGATGCCGGTGACGAAGCTGACGACGCTCAGGAACAGCATCACGGCGAGGAAGCCGGTGCGGTTCAGCGAGCGGTGCGGCGTCAGCAGCGCGGAGAAGATCTGCGGCTCTGGTTCGCTTGCAGATTTCTCGCGCTCAATTTCGTTGCCTGTGCTCATCGTCCCTCAGTATATCCCGATCATGGCAAAAATCATCCGCAAGGCAGCCGCGCGCAAACCGGCGCTGCCGAAGAAAAAGGCAACGCCGGCCGCCGCGAAGCCGAAGGCGTCCGCGAAGACATTGATCAAGGCCACAAAACCCAAGCCCGCAAAATCCAAGCCTGCAAAACCCTGGACGCCAGCCGAGATCCATGAGGTCTTCAGCCGTTTCCGCAAGGCCAATCCGGAGCCGAAGGGGGAGCTCGAGCACGTCAATCCGTTCACGCTGCTGGTTGCGGTGGTGCTGTCGGCACAGGCCACCGACGCCGGCGTCAACAAGGCCACGCGCGCATTGTTCGAGGTCGCAGACACCCCGCAGAAGATGCTCGATCTCGGCGAGGAGCGCTTGCGCGAGTACATCAAGACCATTGGGCTCTACCGCACCAAGGCGAAGAACGTGATCGGGCTGTCGGCCAAGCTGCTCAGCGAGTTCGGCGGCGAGGTGCCGCGCACGCGCGCGGAGATCGAGTCATTGCCCGGCGCCGGGCGCAAGACCGCCAATGTCGTGCTCAACATGGCCTTTGGCGAGCACACCATGGCGGTCGACACGCATGTCTTCCGGGTCGGCAACCGCACCGGGCTTGCGCCGGGCAAGACGCCGCTCGAGGTCGAGCTCGGTCTCGAAAAGGTGATCCCGTCCGAGTTCATGCTGCATGCGCATCATTGGCTGATCCTGCATGGCCGCTACACCTGCCTCGCGCGCAAGCCGCGCTGCGAGGTATGCCTGATCAACGATCTCTGCCGGTGGCCGGAGAAGACGGTCTGAGCGACAATCGAGTCATTCCGGGTCCGGTCCTTCGGACCGCCCCGGAATGACGATGGTGAGATCTATGTTCGAGCAAAGCCGGTTCTGGGGTCATCCGTGAGTCAACAAGAGCAAGTTTCGTCGCCGCCGGCCGTCGCTCCTGCCGCACCGGCCGCGCCGCCCAAGCCGGCACAACCGCCCGCCAGTTCGCTCTGGAGCCGGCTCGCGATCCCGCTGTTTGCGGTGATTGTCGCGCTCGCCTTCGTCGCGCTGGCGACGCTGCGCTTCGACGAATGGGTCGGCAATGCGGTGATTCAGACCACCAATGACGCCTATGTGCGCGCCGAGCTGACGCGGCTTGCGAGCCGCGTCTCCGGCGAAGTGCTGACTGTCGCGGTGACCGATTTCCAGCGGGTGAAGGCCGGCGATCTCCTGATCCAGATCGACCCCGCCGATTACGAGGCGCAGGTCGCACAGTCCGAAGCCGCGGTTGCGGCTGCGCAAGCCGTGCTCGACAATCTCGCCAACCAGGTCGAGCTGCAATATGCGACGATTGCGCAGGCCGAGGCCGCGCGGCTGTCGGCCGAAGCGATCGAGGTCGAGGCGCGGCAGGAGCAGGAGCGCCAGCAATCGCTGTCGCAGACCGAATCCGGCACGCGGCAACGCTTCGAGCAGGCGGTCGCTAGCTACGCCAAGGCGCAGGCCGACGTGCGCGCCAGCCGCGCCGTGATCGCCGCCCAGCAGCATCAGCTCGAGGTCCTGCAAGGCACCAGGAAGCAGCGCGCCGCCGATCTCGACGCCACCAAGGCTACGCTGGCGAGCGCCAAGCTCAAGCTCGGTTACACCAGGATCACCGCGCCGTTCGACGGCGTCGTCGGCGAGCGCCAGGTGCAGCCCGGCGACTACGTCAACATCGGCACCAACCTCATCAATGTGGTGCCGCTGCCAAAGGTCTATGTGATCGCGAACTACAAGGAGACCCAGCTCACGCATGTCGCACCGGGCCAGCCGGTCGAGATCACCGTAGACAGTTTTCCGCGCGAGAAGCTGCGCGGCCGGGTCGAGCGCATCGCGCCGGCGACGGGTGCGCAGGTCGCGCTGCTGCCGCCGGACAATGCGACCGGCAATTTCACCAAGGTGGTGCAGCGTATCCCCGTGCGCATCCAGTTCGACGACAACCAGCCGCTGCTGGCGCGGCTCGTACCGGGCATGTCGGTCGTCACCGGCATCGACACGAAGGGCGCGAATGGCGGAAAATGACGACGCCAGCCGCGGGCCGGTCTCGCGCGGCGGCATCGCGCCGCAGCCGCTGTTTGCCGTGGCCGCCGTGCTGCTTGGCTCGTTCCTCGCCAATTTCGACAGCCGGCTGACCACCGTCGGCCTGCCCGACCTGCGCGGCGCGTTCTCGCTCTCATTCGACGAAGGCGCCTGGCTGTCCACGGCCGGCATCGGCTCGCAAATCTTCATCGCGCCCGCGGTGGCTTGGCTTGCGACCGTGTTCGGCCTGCGGCGTGTGCTTGGTATCCCTAGCCTCGTCTATGCCGCGGTCTCTCTGACGATTCCGTTCGTGCGCGATTATCCGACACTGATCGCGCTCAGCGTCGTGCACGGGTTGTTGCTCGGTACCTTCGTGCCGGCGACCTTGATGATCGTGTTCCGCAATCTGCCGATCCGCTGGTGGCTACCGGCGATCGCGATCTATTCGATCCGCGTCGGCTTCGCGCTCGACACCTCGTCATCACTGGTCGGCTTCTATGTCGATCATCTCGGCTGGCAATGGCTGTATTGGCAGGGCGTCGTGATCGCGCCCTTGATGGGCCTGATGGTCTATCTGGGCACGCCGAACGAGCCGGTTAACCGCGTCCTGCTGCGCGAGGCCGATTGGGGCGGCATGCTGTTGCTCGGCGCCGCCGTCTCGATGATCTATGCCGGCCTCGACCAGGGCAATCGGCTGGACTGGCTCGGCTCCGGCACGGTGATGGCGCTGCTTGTCGGTGGTGGTGTTTTGTTCGTGGCCTTCGTCATCAACGAGGTGCTGGCTCGCCAGCCCTGGGCGCATGTGAACGTCCTGTTCTCGCGCAATATCGGCCTGTCGCTGGTGGTGATCCTGCTCTACACGCTGACCAGCCTCTCCAACTCATCGCTGGTGCCGAACTTCCTCGGCAATATCGGCCTGCTCAGGCCGGAACAGAGCGGCCTGTTGCTGTTCACCTATGGCGCGCTGCCGATGTTCGTGCTGGTGCCGATCTCGATCTATATGCTCCGGCACTTCGACGCGCGCGTGGTGGTGATACTGGGATTTTCCTGCTTCGCCGCCGCCAATCTTTGGGGCACCCAGCTCACCCACGACTGGGCGCGCGAGGACTTTATCGGCATCGTGCTGCTGCAATCGGTCGGCCAGTCGCTGACGCTGCTGCCGATCATCATCCTGGCGGTGTCGAACTCCGACCCCAGCCGGGCCACGGCCTTTGCCGCCTATATCCAGATCATGCGGCTCGGCGGCGCCGAGATCGGCGTGGCGCTGATGGGGACGTGGCTGCGCGTCCGCGAGCAGGTCCATTCCTTTTATCTCGGCCAGAACCTGACGGTCGGTGACGTCGACGTGGTGCGGATTCTGAAGCAGCTTGCCGATCACTTCGCGGCCCATGGCGCCGGCTCGGCGCCGGCGCGCGCGGTGGGAACGCTCGCAAGCTTCGTGCAGCGCGAGGCCAATGTGCTCGCCTATATCGACGGCTTCTGGCTGTGCTTCTGGCTGGCGATGGTCGCGCTCGGCTGCATCGCGCTGATCACCCGCGCGCCGCCGGGCCCGTTCACGCCCGCGCCGTTCGGCTTCGCCAAGATGCTGTTGCGCAAATGCGGGGTGCCGGTAGCGTAATTGGCTCTACCGCATCTGCCGCGCCGGCTCGATCAGCTCGGGCCGCGGTCCGGACAGGCGCTTGTGCATGTGGACCATGAAGGCCATGCCGAAGATCGGCGTCGCCAGATTGACGATCGGGATCGAGACGAAGGCCGCGATGATCAGGCCGGCGGTGAAGACGGTCGCGGCATTGTCGCGCCGCATCGCCTTGGCCTCCTCCGGCGATCGGAAGCGCATCGCGGCGAGCTCGAAATATTCGCGGCCCAGCAGCCAGGCGGTGGCGAGGAAGAAGATCAGGAAGCCGGCGCCGGCCAGCAACACGAAGGGCAGCGCGATCAGATAGACCAGGATGGTCAGCAATGCAGTCTTGACGCCCTCGTAGATCGCCTGGCTGAAGGGCAGCGCAACGCCGGGACGCTCGGCCGGATAATGCTCGCGCTCGACATGGTCGGCGACGTCGTCGACGAACAGGCTCGCCACCAGCGAGGTGATCGCGGGCATCAGGAACACGGCGCCGAACACGACGCCCAGGCCCGCCGCGATCGAGACGATCCAGGCCAGAACCCCGAGCGATGTGTGCCAGCCCGGCCCGAGCAGGCCTTCGAGCCAGACTTCGCCATAGGTCGCAAACCAGCTGAGCAGCCGCTGCAACCCGATCGCCAGCACGGTGATCAGCACCAGGGCAGCGCCGATCGATCGCCACAGGATCGAGCGCATCGGCGGCGAGATCATTTGCGACAGCGCCTTTACGGCGGCATCCAGCATGGGGGTACCTTTCACGAAAACCACCCGCGAGAGGTAGACACCCCAAGCCGCTTCGGCAAGTGACCCTGTCCGGCCTGCGGCTTTAGAGCGTTTTCGAGCGAAGTGGATACCGGTTCGCGTAAAGAAAACGCGTCAAAACAAGAATCTAGAGCCCCGTTCCGATTCTATCGGAACGGAAATGGCTCTAGGCTCCGCCACGATGATGGCCCAGCAG
>NZ_JBFULT010000430.1:0-6584 GCF_054049755.1 Bradyrhizobium sp. P5_C11_2 | reverse complement strand
GAGGGAGTGAGACAGCTCGTACAACAGGCCAGCCATCCTGCCGCATTCTCTCTCGCGATTCTTTTGTTGCCTAAGCAACTAATTTATGCGAACCGTTCCAGACAAGAATGACGGCGGAGGAACCGCTGTGTCTGATCTGGGAGGAAACATGCTCGGCAGGAATGATGCCGCCGGCAAATGCCTGCGCATGCCTGAAAGCGGTCGCACAGCGCGCTCGCCGCGCGTCGTGTCAGCCGTAGCTGCTGTCCGTCACCGCGCCGAGATTTTCGTGCAGCCGGCGCAGCAGATCGATCAGCACCTCGCGCTCGTCCTTGCTGAGGCAGGACAGCAGCCGCCGCTCGCGCTCGAACGCCGCGACGATCACCTTGTCATGGGTGGCGCGTCCTCTCGCCGTCAGCGAGATCGAATGGGTACGGCCGTCGTTCGGGTCGGTGCGGATCGACACCAGCCCGCGCTTCTCGAGGCCGGCCAGCGTCCGGCTCACCGGGCCCTTGTCAAAACCGATGACGTGGCAGATGCGCGAGGCCGGAATGCCGGGCTCGATCGCCAGCAGCGACATGATCCGCCATTCCGTGACGTTGACGCCGAACTGCCGCTGATAGAACGCGGTCGCGCTGTTCGAGAGCTTGTTGGCGATGAAGGTGATGAAGGCCGGAACGTAACGGTCGAGGTCGAGCGTCGGCCCTGCGTCAGCGGGCGCAGGCTTTTGTCTGGATCTGGTCGAGGACGGCGGCATGTCGGGGTTTTGACTCGGGGGCTGCCCGCAGACCTAAGGGCATGCGGTTGCCTTTCACAAGATCAAAATGAGGGAGAACATCAATGAGCGCACCCGGCTCCCCTGTATCCACCGGCGGCACGGCGGTCCCGCATCTCGACGTCGATCCCTTCGCGATGGACTTTTTTGCCGATCCCTATTCCACGCATGAATTGCTGCGGGAGGCCGGGCCGGTCGTCTATCTCGATAAATGGAACGTCTATGGCGTGGCGCGCTATGCCGAGGTCCATGCCGTCCTCAATGATCCCGCGACATTCTGCTCCAGCCGCGGCGTCGGCCTCTCCGACTTCAAGAAGGAGGCGCCGTGGCGGYCGCCGAGCCTGATTCTGGAGGCTGATCCACCCGCGCACACCCGCACCCGCGCCGTACTCTCCAAGGTGTTGTCACCGACAGTGATGAAGCAGGTGCGCGACCGCTTCACGGCGGCGGCGGAGGAGCGGGTCGATGTGCTGCTGGAGAAGCACAGCTTCGACGCAATCACGGACCTCGCGGAAGCCTATCCGCTCTCGATCTTTCCGGACGCGCTCGGCCTGAAGCGCGAAGGCCGCGAGCATCTCATTCCCTATGCGAGTGTCGTGTTCAACGCGTTCGGTCCGCCGAACCAGTTGCGCCAGGACGCGATCGCGCGCTCGGCGCCGCACCAGGCCTATGTCGCCGAGCAGTGCCAGCGCGACAATCTCGCACCCGGCGGCTTTGGCGCCTGCATTCATGCCCAGGTCGACGACGGCGCGATCACCGCAGCCGAGGCGCCGCTGCTGGTGCGCTCGCTGCTGTCGGCCGGGCTCGACACCACCGTCAACGGCATCGGCGCCGCCATCTATTGCCTCGCGCGCTTCCCGGAGCAATGGCAGCGCCTGCGCGACGATCTCTCGCTGGCGCGCAATGCGTTCGAGGAGGCGGTGCGTTTCGAGAGCCCAGTGCAGACCTTCTTCCGCACCACCACGCGCGAGGTCGAGCTCTCCGGCGCGACCATCGGCGAGGGCGAGAAAGTGCTGATGTTCCTCGCCGCCGCCAATCGCGATCCGCGGCGCTGGGACAAGCCGGACAGCTACGACATCACCCGTCGCTCGTCCGGCCATGTCGGTTTCGGCTCCGGCATCCACATGTGCGTCGGCCAGCTCGTCGCGCGCCTCGAAGGCGAGGTGTTGCTGACCGCGCTGGCGCGGCGCATCGCCAGGATCGCGATCACCGGCGAGCCGAAGCGCCGCTTCAACAACACGCTGCGCGGGCTCGACAGCCTGCCGGTCACCATCACCCCGGCCTGACGAGGAGTTTTGATGCCCGCCATCACCTTCATCCATCCCGACGGCAAGTCCGACCGTATCGAGACCAGCGACGGCGAGAGCGCCATGCAGGCCGCGACCCGTCATGGCCTCGACGGCATCCTGGCCGAATGCGGCGGCAACGCCATGTGCGCGACCTGCCATGTCTATGTCGACGAGAGCTGGCTCACGCGGATGCCGGCGATCGCCGACGACGAGGACGCGCTGCTCGACGGCACCGCCACCGAGCGGCTGCCTGCGAGCCGGCTGTCCTGCCAGATCATGATCACGTCCGAGCTCGACGGGCTCGTGCTGAGACTGCCGGAGCGGCAGGTCTAACTTGCCAGGACGTCTGAGTTCTCAAACGTGCCGGCAATGACCGGCACGACAACAAGTCGAACAGGGGAGGGAATCATGAAGCATCTGAAGTGGACGCTCGCGCTGGCCGCGAGCCTCATCAGCGGAGCGGCGAGCGCCGAGATTTCGGACAATGTCGTGCGCGTCGGCGTGCTCAACGACGTTTCCGGCATCTTCCAGGACACCAACGGCATGGGCTCGGTCGAAGCCGCGCGCATGGCGGCGGAGGACTTCAACGGCGGCGGCAAGAACATCAAGGTCGAGATCGTCTATGCCGATCACCAGAACAAGGCCGACGTCGGCAACGCCATCGCGCGCAAATGGCTCGACGTCGAGGGCGTCGATGCCATTGTCGACGTGCCCAATTCGGCCGTCGGCCTCTCCATCAACACGCTGCTGCGCGACAGCCGCATGACCTTCCTGGCGTCCTCGACCGCAAGCTCCGATCTCACCGGCAAGGCCTGCTCGCCCAACACCATCCAGTGGGTCAACGACACCTGGGCCACCGGCAACACCACGGCGGCCGCGATGGTGTCGCGCGGCGGCAAGGACTGGTACTTCCTGACCGTCGATTTCGCCCTCGGCAAGGGCATCGAGGCCGAGGCGCAGAAGTATATCGAGGGGCACGGCGGCAAGGTGCTCGGCTCCAGCAAGCACCCGCTCGGCACCTCCGATTTCGCCTCCTTCCTGTTGCAGGCGCAGGGCTCGAAGGCGCAGGTGATCGGGCTGGCGAACGCCGGCGGCGACACCATCAACGCCGTGAAGCAGGCGGCCGAGTTCGGCATTCAGCAGAACGGCCAAAGGCTCGTCGCCTTCCTGCTCTTCATCAACGACGTCCACGGCATGGGCATCAAGGTCGCGCAGGGCCTCCAGCTCATGGAAGCCTTTTATTGGGACATGAATGACGACACCCGGGCCTTCGCGAAGCGCTTCGCGGCGCGGCCCGGCATGAACGGCAAGATGCCGAGCGGCAACCAGGCCGGCGTCTATGCCTCCACGCTCGCTTATCTCAACGCCGTCGCGGCGACCGGCAGCGACAACGCCAAGGACGCGGTGCCCGAGATGAAGAAGTTCAAGGGCAAGGACAAACTGTTCGGCGACACCGCGATCCGCAAGGACGGCCGCGTCGTGCATCCGATGTACCTGTTCGAGGTGAAGAAGCCGGAGGAGTCGAAATATCCGTACGACTATTACAAGCTGGTCTCGACGATTCCCGCCGATCAGGCGTTCCGCCCGTTGGCGGAGGGCGGGTGTGAGCTGGTGAAGTAGGGGCGGCGAGCGCGGGTCTTCCTTCACCTCTCCCCGCTTGCCGGGTGAGGGGGTACAGGTCCTTCGACCATCTCGCGTGCGGAGAGAGCCCCTCACCCCGACCCTCTCCCCTTAAGAACGGGGAGAGGGAGAAGAAGCATCACCCCACCACCTTGCTGCTGCCCTGCGTGATCAACCGCGCGGCGCGCTGGTCGCGGGCGTAGATCCAGAGCCAGCTCAGCGCGACGCTGAGGCGGTGGCGGAGCCCGATCAGGAAGTAGATGTGGGCGATCCCCCAGATCCACCACGCGATCGTGCCGCGCAGCTTGATGCGGCCGAAATCGATCACCGCGAGGCGCTTGCCGATCTGCGCGAGGCTGCCGGAGTGCTTGTAGCGGAACGCTCCCTTGGTCTCGCCGCGCAGGCGCGCCTTGACGGTCTCGGCGACGTGCCGCCCCTGCTGCTTGGCGGCGGGCGCGATCCCGGGCACCGGCTTGCCTTCCCAGGCACTGATGGTCACGGTGTCGCCGATTGCAAAGATCTCGGGATGGCCGGGGATCGTCAGGTCGTCCGCGACCTGCACACGGCCGGCGTGATCGGCCGGCACGCCCAGCCATTCGGCGGCGGGCGAGGCGCGCACGCCCGCGGCCCAGATCTTGGTCTTCGCGTCCAGGCGCGTGCCGCCATAGACCACGCCGTCGCGGTCGATCTCGGTGACGGGCTGGCCGAGCACGACCTCGACGCCGATCTTCTCCAGCGAGGCCTGTGCATAGGTCGAGAGCTCGTCGGCGAAGCCCGCCAGCACGCGCGGTCCCGCTTCGACCAGCACGACGCGCGCTTTCCGCGTGTCGATGTTGCGGAAATCGCCCGGCAAGGTGTGATGCGCCATCTCTGCGATAGTGCCTGCGAGCTCGACGCCGGTGGGGCCGGCGCCGACGATGACGAAGGTCAGTCGGGCTGCGCGCCGTGCCGGATCGGTCTCGCGCTCGGCGCGCTCGAACGCCACCAGGATGTGACGGCGCAGCGTGGTCGCGTCTTCCAGCGTCTTCAGGCCGGGTGCGAACTGTTCCCATTCGTCGTGGCCGAAATAGGCATGGCGGGCGCCGGTCGCGAGCACGAGCGTGTCGTAGGGCACCTCGCTGCCGTCGTCGATCAGAACGCTGCGCCGCTCGGTGTCGACGCCGCTGACGGTCGCGAACAGCGTCGTCACCTCGGGCCGGTCGTGCATGAGATGGCGGACCGGCCAGGCGATCTCGCTGGTGGCGAGCGAGGCGGTCGCGACCTGGTAAAGCAGTGGCTGGAACAGATGATGGTTGCGGCGATCGATCAGCGTGATCGCGACCGGGCTGCCCGCCAGCCGGTAGGTCGTCTCCAGCCCGCCGAAGCCGGCTCCGACGATAACGACGCGATGCGGTGTCGTGGTCATGATGCGGCCCTCGGGTCCGACGGGTGAAGCTCTCTGGCATTTAAGTGCGGAAAGGGGCGCGCGGTCCAATAGCCGTCATCAATTGAGGAATAGGTGGCTTGCATTGAGGTCCGCGAGAAAGCGCCGCAGCCCTCGTCGAAGTGAGTAGAACTATATTTCTTGCCATTCGCGATTGGGGCGAATTATGGTGCAGGGCAGGCGCCGAGGCCATTGGCGGCTCGACTGATTTTGCGCTCTAAAGAGACCCCCGGGGCGGCGATCACCCCGTTTCCGGGACAAAGAGAATTGAGGAGGGGAGTGGTTATGAGGACAGCATTCTGGCTGGCGGGCGCGGCTGCGCTTGCGCTGGCAAGCCCGGCTTTCGCCGGCGACACCATCAAGATCGGCTTCGTTTCGACCTTCAGCGGCCCGACCGCCGTCATCGGCAACGACATGCGCAACTCGTTCGAGCTGGCGCTGGATCATCTCGGGCGCAAGATGGACGGCAAGCCGGTCGAGGTGATCTACGAGGATGACGGGCAGAAGCCGGATGTCGGCAAGCAGAAGACCGAAAAGCTGGTGCAGTCCGACAAGGTCGACTTCATCGTCGGATACATCTGGTCGAACGTGCTGCTGGCTTCGCTGAAGACCGCGGTCGACTCGCAGACTTTCCTGATCACGGCCAATGCCGGCCCGTCGCAGATCGCCGGCGAACTCTGCTCGCCCTATGTGTTCTCGACCTCCTGGCAGAACGACCAGACGCCGCAGGCCATGGGCCTCTACATGAACCAGAAGGGCGTCAAGAGTGTCTTCCTGATCGGGCCGAACTACGCCGCCGGCAAGGACATGCTCGCGGGCCTGAAGAGCACCTTCAAGGGCGAGATCAAGGGCGAGGAATACACGGTCTGGCCGAGCCAGCTCGACTTCTCCGCCGAGCTCTCCAAGGCCCGCGCCTCCGGTGCCGAGTCGATCTTCGTGTTCTATCCGGGCGCCGCCGGCGTGCAGTTCCTCAATCAATACGCGCAGGCCGGCCTCAAGAGCACGATGCCGCTCTACACGGCCTTCACCGTCGACGAGCTGTCGCTGCCGCTCCAGAAGGAGAACGCGCTCGGGGTTCCCGGCGCGCAGGAATGGGTCAACGATCTCCCCAACGAGCAGAACAAGCGCTTCGTCGCCGACTATCGCAAGAAATACACCAACCTGCGCCCGACCTATTACGGGGCGCAATCCTATGACGCGGCTCAGCTCATCAACAGCGCGGTGGTCGCGGTGAAGGGCGACACCAGCAAGAAGGACGCGATGAAGGCCGAGATGGAGAAGGCCAATTTCAAGTCGCTGCGCGGCGCCTTCAAGTTCGGCAACAACCACATCCCGGTGCAGAGCTTCTATCTCCAGGACGTGGTCAAGGACGCCGAAGGCCAGCTCTCGCTGAAGACGGTCGCCACCATCGTCGAGAACAGCCAGGACCGCTTCCACGACAAATGCGCGATGAAGTGAGCTGATTGCTTCTCCCTCTCCCCGCTTGCGGGGAGAGGGT
>NZ_JBFULT010000429.1:0-8376 GCF_054049755.1 Bradyrhizobium sp. P5_C11_2 | reverse complement strand
CGGTATTCCCGTGCTGACGCCGAAGACCCTGAAGACCGAGGAGGCGCTCGACGCGTTTCGCGCGTTTGACGCGGATGCCGCCGTCGTCGTCGCCTATGGCATGATCCTGCCGCAGGCGATCCTCGATACGCCGAAACTCGGCTGCTACAATCTGCACGCCTCGCTGCTGCCGCGCTGGCGCGGCGCGGCACCGATCAACCGGGCCATCATGGCCGGCGACGCCGAGAGCGGCGTCATGGTGATGAAGATGGATGTCGGGCTCGATACCGGCGACGTCGCCATGGCCGAGCGCATCGCGATTTCCGACAATATGACCGCGATCGACCTGCACGACCGCCTGTCCCGGCTCGGCGCCGATCTGATGGTGCGCGCCATGGCGGCGCTCGCCCGCGGCGGGCTTCAGCTCAAGAAGCAGAGCGAGGACGGCGTCACCTATGCCGCCAAGATCGACAAGGCCGAAGCACGCATCGACTGGACCAGGCCGGCGCGCGACGTGTTGCGTCATATCCACGGCCTGTCGCCGTTTCCCGGCGCCTGGGCCGAGCTTGAGAATGCGCGCGTGAAAATCCTGCGCTGCGAGCTGGCGAAGGGCTCCGGTGCACCGGGCGAGGTGCTCGACGATCACCTCACCGTTGCCTGCGGCGAGGGCGCCATCCGCATCCTCGAGCTCCAGCGCGAAGGCAAGGCGCGGATGCAGGCCACGGACTTCCTGCGCGGCGTGCCGCTGAGGGCGGGCGCCAGATTCACCTGACACTGTCATACCTCGCGAAGGCGGGGTATCCAGTACGCCGAGGCTTCTCGGTTGAACGGATGGGCCGCGGCGTACTGGATCGCCCGGTCAAGCCGGGCGATGACGGCAGAATTGGAAACGATGCCCCGCTACAAGCTCACCATCGAATATGACGGCGCGCCGTTCTTCGGCTGGCAGGTGCAGGAGACGCTGCCGTCGGTGCAGGGCGCGTTGGAGGCGGCGGTGAAGGCGATGACCGGCGCGGATCTGCGCGTGCATGGCGCCGGCCGCACCGACGCCGGCGTGCACGCGCGCGGCCAGGTCGCCCATGTCGACATCGAAAAGCAGTTTCCACCGGGCCGCTTTCGCGACGGGCTGAACGCGCATCTGCGCCCGCATCCGATCGCGGTGCTCGAGGCCGAGATCGTGCCTGATGACTTCGAGGCGCGCTTCTCCGCCGTCAAGCGCCACTATCGCTACCGCATCGTCAACACCCGCGCCAATCTCGCCCTCGACATCGGCCACGCCTGGCGCGTGCCGCGCAAGCTCGATGCCGATGCGATGCACGCGGCGGCACAGCGCCTGCTCGGCAAGCATGATTTCACGACCTTTCGCGACACCGAGTGCCAGGCCAAATCGCCGGAGAAGACGCTCGACCAGCTCGACGTCTTGCGGGACGGAAGAGAGGTGACGATCCTCACCTCCGCGCGCTCGTTCCTGCACAGCCAGGTGCGCTCGATGGTGGGATCGCTGATGTGGGTCGGCGAAGGCCGCTGGACCGCGGATGATCTGTCCGCCGCACTCGCAGCCCGCAACCGCGCCGCCTGCGGCATCGTCGCCCCGCCGGAGGGGCTGTACCTGGTGAAGGTGGATTATTAGGGAGGCGGGAGCTCTCGCCCCACTGTTGGTGTCATGCCCCGCGACGGCGGGGCATCCAGTACGCCGTGGCGTCTCGGCTCAATCACTGCGGCCTCTGGAATACTGGGCGGATTCGCCCGGTCAAGCCGGGCGATGACAGCGGAGTGGGAGGCGGCGACGGAGTGTAAGGCGCCAGCGCCCTACCCAAAATACCGCGCCAGTATCCCGCGATAAACCTTCGTCAGCTTCTCCAGGTCCACCACCGGCACGCGTTCGTCGATCTGGTGCATGGTCTGGCCAACCAGCCCGAACTCGATCACCGGGCAATAGCTGGAAATGAAGCGCGCATCCGAGGTGCCGCCCGAGGTCGACAGCTCCGGCTTGCGCCCCGTCACTTCCTCGATCGCGGAGACCGCGAGATCGGTGAACGGGCCGGGTTTTGTCACGAACACGTTGGAGTTCGAGGGCTCCCAGACGATGCGGGCGCGGATGCGGTTGCCGCAGGCCTTTGTCAGCCGCGCCTCGACCAGCTCGCGCAGGCTCGCTTGTGTATGGTTGTCGTTGTAGCGGATGTTGAACTTGGCGCGGGCCTGGCCCGGGATCACGTTGTTGGCGCTGTTGCCGACGTCGACCGAGGTGAATTCGAGATTGGAGGCCTGGAACGCCGCGCTGCCATGGTCGAGCGGCTCGTCGGAGATCGCCACGATCAGCCGCGAGATGTCTGGCACCGGATTGGACGCGCGGTGCGGATAGGCGACATGGCCCTGCACGCCATCGACATAAAGCGTGCCGGATTGCGAGCCGCGGCGGCCGACCTTGATGGTGTCGCCGAGCGTCTCGACATTGGAAGGCTCGCCGAGCACGCAATGATCGAATTTTTCGCCGCGCTCGGCGGCCCATTTCAAGAGCTTGATCGTGCCGTTGATGGAGACGTCTTCCTCGTCGCCGGTGATCAGGAACGAGATCGAACCCGTGCCGTCGGCGCGCGGCTTGCCGCCATTGGCGGAGAGATGCTCCAGCACCGCGGCGACCGAGCAGGCGATGCCGCCCTTCATGTCGACCGCGCCGCGGCCGTGCAGAAAACCGTCCTTCACCTCGCCGGAGAACGCGCCGACGCTCCAGGCGCTCTCGTCGCCCGGCGGCACCACGTCGGTATGGCCGGCGAAGGTGATATGCGGGCCTTCGCTGCCGATCCGCGCATAGAGATTGTCGACGTCGGCGGTGCCGGGCTCGCTGAACGTCACGCGATGGCAGGTGAAGCCTGCTGCGTTCAAAGCTGTTTCAAGCACCCCGAGTGCGCCGGCATCGGCCGGGGTTACCGAGGGGCAGCGGATGAGATCGCGGGCAATCGAGAGAGCATCGGTCATGCGCCCCGCTTAACATGCATGCCGCCGGGTGGGCTAGCACTGGGCGGCACAAATTCGATCTCGCGGTTCTGGTCCCAGCCTTGCGCAGGGGACGCGGCGGACGCGGAGCCGTCCTCGATGTCGGCGAGAGGGTCGGGGCCGAACTGGTTGTGGCCCGAGGTGCCGGGTCGGCAGAACATCTCGACGAGGCCCCACAGCCACAGGATCGAAACCGCCAGGCTGAACGGAAGCATCCAGTTTGTCTTGGGCAACAGGTCCGCGAACTGACTGAACAAGCCGGGTACGAAGAAGAACGGAACGATCCACCAGCCGCTCCTGTCGCGATCGTGCAGTCGCTTGATCGTAGTCGCGAGATAAATCCAGAAGAACAGCGCAATGCCGGACGCCTTGAGGATCGAGGTCGCGCGATCGGCGGATGCCAGCGAGCGGGAGGCTCGGGGATCGACCAGCTTGAACAGGTCGTCGAGACCGAAGTCGAAATCGAGGTCGATGGCGAGCTTCAAGGTGGATCTGGTCCCTCCGAGGATCCCGATGACCTGACCGACGATCTCCAGCAAGCCCACCAGCAGCGCGACGATCAGCAGCGCCTGCCACAGCAGCGCGCGGTTGATGCGGCCGTCGAAGCGGAAGAGGTACCAGGTCCAGTCCATGCCAAAAGGCTCCGGGCGGGAGCGCCCGCCCAAGAATTGGTCGCGACGGAGGGAGCGTGGGTTCGATAACGACACCAGACCCGTCATCCCCGCGCAGCGGCGAAGCCGCTGTCGCTGGAGGTGCGAGTGGCGCGATGCAAAGCATCGCGCCGGGAGCCTCGAAGGATGGACGGCCGAGATGCAGCCGACAGCCGGGCCGTCGCCCTTCGAGGGCCGCCGAAGAGGCGGCCACCTCAGGGTGACGGTGAGGGAGGGGAGAACTTAATCCCGCAGCGGCGCGCCAGCCAGATATTCAGCTGCGCGGGAGAGGGCCAGAACGGCGCACGAGAAAATCCGGAACACCATGCGGCTCTGGGCGCAAAGCGACGGCAGCAGCGGGAGCGGTGCGCGTCGGATCTGGCCCGAACCGGTTGGGCCCATCGGTCCCTATCAGGAAGAACAACTCGATGACGATCCAGGTCTGCAGAAGGGACAGGGTAACCGCAAACATCACGAGCAGCATTTCCCTGGCGATCGAGATATCGACGCCGAACGAGAGCCCGAAAAAGAGCCCGTAATACAGGTAGGAGAGGCGATTGACGGCGAAGACGGCAACCGCCCACCAGCCGCTTCTGTTGCGATCGTGAAGCCGTTTGGCCGTCGTGGCGGTGTTGATCCAGATCATCGCGATTGCGACGACCCAGCCCAAAGCCTCCGGTGCCGAGACCAGAAACGAGGATTTGTGCCAGGCCACGACCCAGAGCACGAGGAGCGCCAGCTCCACGACGAGGTATCTGGCGCGGTTGAGGCGGCCCTTGAAGCTGAAGAGGTACCAGATCCAGTCCATGCGAAAGGGCTCCGGGCGCGAGGAGCCGCCCGGGAATTGGTCGCGATGGAGGGAGGGTGGGTTCGATTGCCCCGCCGTGTCGTCCCGGCGAAGGCCGGGACCCATAACCACAAAACGCCGTTGGTTGTGAAGCTGCTAACTCGGAGTCTTCGCCAAACCACTCCCTGGGAGTATGGGTCCCGGCCTTCGCCGGGACGACGATGGATAGGCAGCGTAGCCGAACTTAATCCCGCAGCAGCTCGTTGATGCTGGTCTTCGACCGCGTGCGCTCGTCGACGCGCTTGACGATGACGGCGCAGGCCGTGCTCGGGCCCATCTGGCCGTTCTTCATCGGCTTGCCGGGCAGTGCGCCGGGGACCACCACCGAATATTCCGGCACTTCGCCGATGAAGATCTCGCCGGTGTCGCGGTCGACGATCTTGGTCGAGGCGCCCAGGAACACGCCCATCGCCAGCACCGCGCCCTTGCGCACGATCACGCCCTCGGCGACCTCGGAGCGCGCGCCGATGAAGCAATCGTCCTCGATGATCACGGGCTCGGCCTGGAGCGGCTCGAGCACGCCGCCGATGCCGACGCCGCCGGAGATGTGCACGCGCTTGCCGATCTGCGCGCAGGAGCCGACCGTCGACCAGGTGTCGATCATGGTGCTCTCATCGACATAGGCGCCGAGATTGACGAAGGACGGCATCAGCACGACGTTGCGGGCGATGAAGGCGGAGCGGCGCACGATGGAGCCGGGAACGGCGCGGAAACCGGCATCGCGAAAGCGGTTCTCGCCCCAGCCGTCGAACTTCGAGGGCACCTTGTCCCACCAGGTCGCCTTGCCGGGGCCGCCGGGGATGGCGCCCATGTCGTTGAGGCGGAACGACAGCAGCACGGCCTTCTTCAGCCATTGATTGACCTTCCACTTGCCGTCGGCGCCGCGCTCGGCGACGCGCGCCTCGCCCTTGTCCAGAATCTCCAGCGCCTGATCCACGGCCTCGCGCACCTCGCCCCTGGTCGAGGTCGAGATGCCGTCGCGCGCGTCGAAGGCGCTGTTGACGGTGGATTCGAGGGCTTGGAGGGACATCGGGATTTCCTCTCGGGAGGGCAGGATTTGTGACGGATTGGGGGGCTTTTTCGGGATTTGGGGGGACGGAGTCAAGGCATACTCCGCCGTCGTCCCGGACAAGCGCAGCCCGTAGCCCGGATGGAGCGCAGCGCGATCCGGGAAAGTCTCTCCGCGGCGAGCGGGCCCCGGATTACGCTTCGCTCCATCCCGGCTACGAGCCTTGGTTCGCTGTCATCACCCGCGAAAGCGGGTGATCCAGTACGCCGCGGCGGTCGTGATGAATCGAGATGCCGGCGATGACTGGATACCCCGCTTTCGCGGGGTATGACGGCTTACTTAGGGTGGCTCAACCCCGCCAAAAACCCCGCCAGATCATCCGTGACGTGGTCGACATAAGGGGCATCCCGGCCGGCCAGTTCCCAGTCCTCGCGCACCACTTCCTTGGTGCCGTCCGGCACCACCAGCACCGTGGTCATGCCGAGCTCGTGCGGGACGGTGAGGTTGCGGGCGAGGTCCTCGAACATCGCGGCCCGGGTCGGATCGACGGCATGGTCGTCGAGAAATTTCCGGTAGGTCTGCGGCGCTGGCTTGGGTTCGAACCCCGCGGCGATGATGTCGAACACGCCGTCGAAATGCGCGGCGAGGTCGAGCCGCGCCAGCACCGCATCGACATGGTCGACCGAGCCGTTGGTCAGGATCAGCTTGCGCCCCGGCAGTTTTGCGATTGCCTGGCCGAGCGCCGGGTTCGGCTCCAGCGGCGAATGATCGATCTTGTGCACATAGGCGAGATAGTCGTCGGCGGAGACGCCATGCAGGGTCATCATCCCGCGCATGGTGGTGCCGAAGCGCAAATAGTAATCCTTCTGGAGCTTGCGCGCTTCCTCCGGGCTCACGTTCAGCCAGTTGCACACGAACTCCCCGATCCGCGCATCGACCTGCTGCCACAGATTGACGTGATGCGGATAGAGCGTGTCCCCGGGAGTGGTTTTGCGAAGACTCGGAGTTGGCAGCTTCGCGCGACAACTTGCTCTTGTGGTTATGGGTCCCGGCCTTCGCCGGGACGACACCGGTATTTTTGGCCATCATCACATCACGGCACAGCAAACCGCAGCGTCTTGCCGCCGCTCGACATATCCACCACGGCAAAACCCGTCGCCGCAAATCCGCGTGCTCCGCAATCGGTCTGCTCGTTGGTCTCGAACTTGGTCTCGCGGGTGCAGAGCTGCCGGTCGCCGCCCCAGTTCAGCGGCCTGTCCTTGAGCTTGATGGCGCGGTTGTCGGCGTCGATCGCCTCCGCGAAGCTGAAGATCTGCTTCGGCTGGCCGGTCACGTCGGGGTGCAGGCATTTGCCGGGATCGATCCGATACCAGCCGCGGCTCGTCACCGACTTGCCGTCGTCGGTGGCGACCGCCGCCATCACCTTGTGCGGCGTGTCGTTGCACCAGGTCAGGCCGCTCGCCGACGGCGTCTGCACCGCGTCGACCATGGTCTTGAAGAAGTTCGGCGAGGCCACGATGTCCGCCGGCAGCCCGCGGCTCTTCAGGAAGGCGGCAAGGGCAGCTTGCGTCTTCGGCCCGTCGACGCCGTCGATCGGCGCGGCATCGTAGCCCGCGATCAGCAGCAGCCGCTGGATGCCGGCGAGCCGCGCCTGCTCGTCGTCATATTCAGAATCCTCGGCGAGATAGGCGGTGAAATTGCCGTCGTCGCCCTGCGTCGGGGTGATCTGGGTGAAGGCGGCCTGGGTCTGGCCGCTGCGGCATTGCCGTGCCGCCGCAATGACGAAATTGTCCTGCGCGATGCACAGCATGTCGCTGCCGTTCTGCGGGATCGGGGACGCGCCATAGACGCCGAGCGCGCGGGCGTTAAGCAGGATGCGGTCGGCGGAGAGCGTGCCCTGCACCACCACGCGGCAGGTGGCGGGGTCGATCCTGAACCAGCCGCGCGTCGCGGTCGCCGCCTTGTCGTCGATGCCGATCGCGGCTTCGACGACATAGGACATGCGGTTGCAGATCTTGAGGTCGGCGACGGCCGGCGCGGAGGAGAACAGGAACGACACGGCCGCGGCCGGCAGTGTCATGAGGAAACGGGTGAGGGAGGAGCGGCGGGGGCGCCTCCGCCCCGTCATTCCGGGATGGTCCGAAGGACCAGACCCGGAATCTCGAGATTCCGGATTCGCCCTTCGGGCGCTCCGGAATGACTGAGCTATGCGAGCGGCGTGGATGCCCGGGTCAAGCCCGGGCATGACGACTTCTTTCCGCTGCTCGCGCTCGCCCATCACTTGTGGATCAGCGTCCCCGTGCCCGTGTTGGTGAAGAGCTCGAGCAGCACCGCGTGCTGCATCTTGCCGTCGATGATGACGACGCCCTCGACGCCCTGTTCGAGCGCGTAGATGCAGGTCTCGACCTTCGGAATCATGCCGCCGGAAATGGTGCCGTCAGCGATCAGTTTTCGCGCGTCCTTCACCGAAAGCTGCGGGATCAGCTTCTTCGACTTGTCGAGCACGCCCGGCACGTCGGTGAGCAGCAACAGGCGCTTGGCCTTCAGCGCGCCGGCAACCGCACCCGCAAAGGTGTCGGCGTTGACGTTCAGCGTCTGGCCTTCCTTGGAGGTCGCGAGCGGCGCCAGCACCGGGATCAGCTCGTAGCCGATGAGCTGGTTGAGCAGCGTGAGGTCGACCTTCTCGGGATCGCCGACGAAACCGAGATCGACCGCCTTCTCGATGTGCGAGTCCGGATCGATGATGGTGCGCGTCGTCTTCGACGCCTTCACCATATTGGCGTCCTTGCCCGACAGCCCCACGGCCTTGCCGCCGGCTTCGTTGATGTAGCCGACGATCTGCTTGTTGACCGAGCCGGCCAGCACCATCTCGACGATCTCGATGGTCGCCGCATCGG
>NZ_JBFULT010000428.1:0-6596 GCF_054049755.1 Bradyrhizobium sp. P5_C11_2 | reverse complement strand
GGTGAACACAGGGTTTCGCGGCCGGCCTCATGGTTTCGAATTGGTGGATTTTGCAAGCCGGAAGATCACGGGCGCGCGCGTCAATCGAAAATTTACCAGGCCGTCAGCAGCAAACAATTTCGCGCAAATTTTCCGCGAATTAAGCTCAAGGCAATCACTTGCGATTTATCCAGAGTTGCTAGGTCGGACGCCTCGCGGGCATCGCCGTGGCGGGATCTAACACACAGGTCGCAAGATGCGCTTTCTGCTCCGCATCACATTCTGGCTCGGGCTGGTGCTGGTGCTCCTGCCGCGGGACAAGACACCCGAATCGGAGAAGTTGCCGCAGATCGGCGCTGCCGATGCGGTGCAGGCTGCGACCGCGGCCGTCTCCGACATGACCCAGTTCTGCAAGCGCCAGCCGGCGGCCTGCGAGGTCGGCGGACAGGCCGCGACCATCATCGGCCAGCGCGCGCAGGACGGAGCGCGGAAGATCTACCAGATCATCAACGACAAGAAAGAGCACATCACCAACGACAAGATCGACAAGAGCGACAAGAACGACAAGAAGGCGCCCGACCATACCGGTTCGATCGCGCTGGCCGGCGAAGGCGATGCCGCATCGAGCGAGATGCCGCGCGATACCCTGTCCCAGGACGACCTCGCGCTGGAATGGCGCGGGCCGAGCCCAGCGAATTAGGGCTCAAACCCTATCGATTTCACGCGCATGCATCCCTATATTGGCCTGAACGGGAACACAGGCCAGCATGACGACGATCGACGAAATCAGAGACAATTTCGAGCTTCTGGACGAGTGGGACGACCGCTACCGGTACGTCATCGAGCTCGGYCGCACCCTGGAACCGCTGCCCGAGGCGGAGCACTCCGCCGCCAACAAGGTGCAGGGCTGCGTCAGCCAGGTCTGGCTCGCCAAGCACGTCGACCGCAGCGGCGGCGCACCGCGCCTGAAATATCTTGGCGACAGCGACGCGCATATCGTGCGCGGGCTGGTCGCGATCGTGCTCTCGCTCTATTCGGGCCGTACGCCGCAGGAGATTCTCGCGACCGACGCCATCGCCGTGTTCAACGAGTTCGGCTTTCGCGACCATCTGACGCCGCAGCGCTCCAACGGGCTGCGCTCGATGGTCAACCGCATCAAGGCCGATGCGAAAGAGGCGCTCGCGGACGCCTCGTAAGGAGCTTCGTAGGGTGGGCAAAGCGGAGCGTGCCCACCATTCCGAGCGAGATCGACGAAAGCTGGTGGGCACGGCGCTGCGCGCCTTTGCCCACCCTACGAAATCCGGGACCCGGCTCTACTTCCGCTTCCGCTGCTGCTGTCCCAGCCCCATCTTCTTCGCCAGTTGCGAGCGCGCCACCGCATAGTTCGGCGCGACCATGGGATAGTCGGCCGGCAGGCCCCATTTCTCGCGATATTGCTCCGGGGTCATGTTGTACTGGGTGCGCAGATGGCGCTTCAGCGACTTGAAGCGCTTGCCGTCCTCCAGACACACCAGATAGTCCGGCGCGATCGACTTCTTCAGCGACACCGCCGGTTTCGCGGGCTCGAGCGGCGCCGTCTCGTTGCGGCCCGACGAGACCCGCACCAATGCGCCGTGCACCTGGCTGATCAGGTTCGGGATCTCGGCGGCCGGCGTCGGATTGCTGCTGAGATAGGCCGACACGATGTTCGCGGTCAGCTCGATGAAATTCTTAGCCCCGGCATCCGACATGGACCCGACCTTTCTCCGCCCTGCGTCTCTCGCACGGGATTGACGACGCCAAAGTATTCCGTGTCAACAATACGTTCGGCTGAAATGTGACGACTGACCAATATGGACTGATTACTGACGGGGTGACGGGAAGACGGCGATTTACTTGACCCGCGGGCCGCTCAGGACCGCTGGTCGAGGTGGGCGCGCAGCTCGTCGATCGAGGCGAAGCGCATCATGCCCTCCGGCATCTGCGCCTCGATCGAGCCGTCGGAATAGAGCGAATAGGCCATGCCGTCGACGATACCGGATTTGAGCACGGTGACCTGCGGCTGCTCGGCCGGCGGCGGCTCRGGCTCAGGCTGAGGCGCGGCGGTCTCGAAGGTCGACGGCGTGCGCGGCGGCGGACGCCGCGGCGCGGCCGGCGGCTCCGATGGCCGCGCACGGTCCGGCTTCGGCCAGGCATCATCGAAGCTCGCCGGCGGGACGTCCGGCGCGGCAGGCTCGTCGTGCGGCGGCGGGCCATCGGGGGCCTTCGCCTGTGCACGCTCGCGCTCCTTGCGGGAGGTCGAGGCGAACAGCAGGTTGCGCCGGCGCGGGGCTTCCGCTGCCGGCGGAGGCGCTTCCGGCGGCTCCTCGAGCCGCGGGCGCTCGCGAGCGGCCGCCTCACCCAGCCACGGCGGTGGCGCGGCGGACGCTGGCGCAGCCGGCGGCTCGGCCTTCACCGCAGGAGCAGGCACCGCCAAGTCGGGCGCGGCCGCGCCAGGCATCGCCAGACCCGGCAGCACCGGCCTGACCCGAACGTCCGATGGAGCGGTTGAACCGGCCAGCCGGCGCGCAATGCCCCTCAGCTCCAGCACCACCACGTGGAGGCCGACCAGTAACATTCCGGAGCAGACGCCGATCGTGCCGGCGATTATGAGGGTACTGCCGAGGCTGAAATCCCTGACGGTGTAGCCGAATAAGACCGCAAGGAGGCCCGCCACAACGGCGACTATCCCAGCGATCAGCAATGCCAAGGTCATCGAACTCACCCCCGGCCGCGCACCCATGCGCGACACCGTCACGCCAAGATACCGTCTTCCTGCGTTCCTCGCCAACGACCAATTGCCCACGCCGTTCCTAAAGGGAAGGAAATCAGAGACTTATTCACATTCCCTTCAGCTACGGCTCGTTACTCTTAACAGGCTTCGAGTTGCCTGGATTTGCTGCGTCGCATCAGGAATTTAGCCATAATGCCCAATTACTTGGTAATGGAACTGCGCTATAGGGAGTCCGGGGTAGAGGCCCGCGCGCACCGGCAGGGCCGAGAGGGGATTCCGGGTCACCAATAGCCATGACATCCATCACGACTTCGGCGATCGACACGCCTCTCCGGCGCTCGGTTGAACGGACTTGCGACGATCTCGCCATGCTGGTGCTGGCCGCGGTCGCCGTCACCGCCGGCCTGACCTTCCGCGACTACGGGCTCGGCTGGGACGATTACAYGCACGCTGAATATGCCGACCTGCTGCTGCGCATGTTCGGTTCCGGCTTCAAGGACACCGCGGCGCTCTCCTTCGCCAACCTCTATATGTACGGCGGCGGCTTCGACATGGTCGCGGCCCTCCTGCACAAGGTCATTCCGCTCGAGCTGTTCGAGACGCGGCGTCTGCTCGGCGCCATCGTCGGTGTGATCGGGCTTGCGGTGACGTGGCGGCTCGGCCGCCGCATTGGCGGACCGCTTGCCGGTCTTGCCTCACTCCTGCTGCTCGCGCTCTGCCCGATCTTCTACGGCCACATGTTCATGAACCCGAAGGACGCGCCCTTCGCGGTGGCCATGATCATCCTGATGCTGGGCCTCGTACGTCTGGCCGAAGAATATCCGCAGCCGTCGCCGCGCACGATCCTGATCGTCGGCCTGGGTGCCGGCCTCTCGCTCGGCTGCCGCGTCCTCGGCGGCCTCGCGCTGGTCTACGCCATGATCGGCTTCATGCCGTTGTTCCTGGAGGAGCTGCGCACCGAAGGCGTCCGCGAGGCAGCCCGCCGCTTCGCCCATGTCGTCTACATCCTGCTCCCCGGCCTCGTGTTCGGCTATCTCGTGATGGGCCTGATCTGGCCGTGGTCGATCATGGAGCCCGGCAATCCCTTCGAGGCGCTGACCTACTTCTCGCACTTCTTCGAAAAACCCTGGAAGGAAATGTTCGACGGCGCGATCGTGTCCGTGCCCGACATGCCCTGGTCCTATCTGCCGACGCTGTTCGCGCTGCAACTGCCCGAGGTGATGCTGGTGCTGATGGGCGGCGCCGTCGTCAGCACCTTCGCCATGCTGCCGCGCCGCGAGGTTCCGGCCCGCCGCAAGACCGTCCTGTTGATGCTGACGCTGGCGGCGACCCTGCCGCTCGCGATCGCGATGGTGAAGCGGCCGGCGCTGTACAACGGCATCCGCCATTTCGTCTTCGTGATCCCGCCGATGGCGGTGCTCGGTGGCGTCGCCTTCGGCTGGGCCATGGAGCGCCTGCGCACCAACCACCGCACCTGGCAGCCCGTCGTGCTCGCCACCTTCTGCTTCGGGCTGGCGCTGTCGCTCGCCGAGATGATCCGGCTGCATCCCTATCAGTACACGCATTTCAACCACATCGCCGGCACCGTGCGCGGCGCCGACGACCGCTTCATGCTGGACTATTGGGGCCTTGCGCTGAAGCAGGCCTCGGACGAACTGCGCGAGCAGATCGTCGAGCGGCAGGAAGTGGCGCCGGGCAACCGCAAATGGAAGGTCGCGGTGTGCGGCCCGCAGCGACCTGCCCAGGTCGCGCTCGGGCCCGACTTCACCATCGGCTGGGATTCCAATGCGGCCGATTTCGCGATGACGCTCGGCGAGTTCTACTGCAAGGGCCTCACCGCGCCGGTCATGGTCGAGATCAAGCGCGACGACGTGGTGTTCGCCCGCGTCTACGACATCCGCGGCCGCAGCATTTCCAGCCTGCTGTCGATCCCGGCGCCGTAATATCGTTATCCGATCGGGCGGCCGCGGAGACGAAACATCACTCCGGCCACCGTCGGATGGTTCTGAAATCCGGAACCTCGCCCTCCGCATATCGTCTCGCTCATGCGGGCTACGCTTGACTGCCGCGCTTTGTGCGCCTTGCCGCCAGCCCGCGGCAAGACTAGGCTCCCTCCCCGCAACAACGATGTTCGGAGAGATTTGCCATGTCGCCAGCGGAAGCGCGCCTGAAAGAAGTGCCGTCGAACATGACGGAGGCGGAGTGGCAGCAACGGGTCAATCTCGCCGCCTGCTATCGTCTGGTCGCGCTGTACGGCTGGGACGATCTGGTCGACACCCACATCTCCGCGCGCGTGCCCGGACCGGACCATCACTTCCTCATCAACCCCTACGGGCTGATGTTCGACGAGATCACGGCGTCGAGCCTCGTCAAGGTCGATTTGCACGGCAACCAGCTCTCCGAGAGCGAGTACAGCATCAACCCGGCCGGCTTCACCATCCATTCGGCGATCCACGAGGTGCGCGAGGACGCGATCTGCGTGCTGCATCTCCACACCCTCGACGGCACCGCGGTGTCGAGCAGCGCCGAAGGCCTGTTGCCGCTGAACCAGACCGCCCAGCTCGTCACCCACGACCTCGCCTATCACGACTATGAAGGCATCGCGCTCGACCATGACGAGCGGCCGCGGCTCCAGAAGGACCTCGGCGACCACAATCACATGCTGCTGCGCAACCATGGCACGCTGACGGTCGGCCGCTCGGTCGCCTCCGCCTTCGAGCGCATGTATCACCTCGAGCGCGCCTGCTCGATGCAGGTGCGCACGCGCGCGCTGGGCACGCCGGTCTACCCCGTCGACGACGTCGCGATCGACAAGAACACCGAGCTGCTCGCCAACCGCGACCGCGCCGAGTTGCGCGCCACCAACCTGGTGTGGCCGCCGCTGCTGCGCAAGCTGGACCGCGAGCTTCCGGGCTACCGGTCTTGAGATTTTTGCGGTTTGGTGTAGAGTAGTTCTCAACACCCTCTGCACGTTTCGGAATGAAACGCCGCCCAATTCCGGGCGGCGTTTTTATTTGGCGGGCTGCGGGCGCAATCACCACCGTCACCCTGARGTGYTCGCCTCTTCGGCGAGCCTCGAAGGGCGACGGCCCGGCTGCATCGGGGCCGTGCATCCTTCGAGGCTCACCGTGAAGCGCGTTGCGCTCCACGGCTCGCACCTCAGGATGACGGGAGGCGCAATTGGGGCATTGCCAACCTCGTAGGGTGGGTTAGCGAAGCGTAATCCACCATGTATCCGCGCGTGCGGAACGAAGTTGGTGGATTACGCCTGCGGCTAATCCACCCTACGGCACCGAGGATGAAGCTCTTGTAGGGTGGGCAAAGCGAAGCGTGCCCACCTTTTCTATCGCGATCCGGGACGGATGGTGGGCACGGCGCTTCGCGCCTTTGCCCACCCTACGGCACTCGTACAACAATCTCCGGATTCCGGGTTCGCCTCTTCGAGGCGCCCCGGAATGACCGTTGCGCGGTCACTTCACCTCCGCCAGCGCGGCGAGGATGCGGGCCCAGGAGCGGATGCCCTTCTGGAAGCTCCGCAGGTCGTACTTCTCGTTCGGCGAGTGGATGTTGTCGTCATCGAGCCCGAAGCCGACGAGCAGCGAGTCGAGCCCAAGCGTGCGCTTGAAGTCGGCGACGATCGGGATCGAGGCGCCCGAGCCCATCAGCACGGTCTCCTTGCCCCATTCCTCGGTCAGCGCCGTCTTGGCGGCGGCGAGCGGCTTCATGTTCCAGTCGAGCGCGATGGCGGCGCCGGCCGAATGGTCGCCGAACTCGACCTTGCAGTCGCCGGGAATCCGCGCCGACACGTAGTCGCGAAACAGCTTGCGTATCCTGGCGGGGTCCTGTCCCTCGACCAGGCGGAACG
>NZ_JBFULT010000427.1:0-6607 GCF_054049755.1 Bradyrhizobium sp. P5_C11_2 | reverse complement strand
CGCTTGTACCACGAAATCACCCAGGCGACGCCCCACATGACCAGGATTCCCGAGAGACTAATCAGCGCATGCATGACCGCGCCGCCGGACACCTCGGCCAGGATGAAATGGCCGGCGAAGGCCAGGAAGACGCCGAGGCAGAAGATCTCCAGGGAGTGGGAGCCGCACAGGATCAGCGGCCGCAGCCAGGGCGATGTCAGGCCCGGCCAGTCCCGCGGCAGGAAGCGCACGGTGAGCGCGGCCAGCGCCAGGAAATGGGTGAAGCGCAACACGTCCAGATCGGTCTTGTCGATCGGATACATCCATTGCTCGAGCCGCTTCGGCATCAGATGGGACAATTGCGGCACGTACCAGGTCAGGGTCACGTAGAATGCCGCGACGATATAGGCGATCGCGATCCACATCATTACGGGTGAAGCCAGGATGCGCGACATGCGTCGCGCACCTCCCAGCGCGCACCATGCACCGAACACGAAAAGCAATTGCCAGGCCAGCGGATTGAACGCCCAGAAGCCGTTCGGATAGGCCGAAAAGTAGAGGTCGTATTCCCATGTAACGGCGTAGAGGATAACGGAAAGGCCGAGCGTGACGTCGGGCTTCCACTTCATCGACCAGAGGATGAAAGGCAGCGCCAGCATCAGCACGATGTAGAGCGGCAGCACGTCCATGTTCACGGGGCGGAAGCGCAACAGCAGCGCCTGCACGATGGTGACGTCGGGCTGCTTGAGGAAATCCATGATGCCCATCTCTTCGGTGTAGAGTGGGTTCTCGAACCTGGTCGCGACGTAGGAGATCTCGGCGAGGAAGATCGTGAACAGGAAGACGTGGGCGACATAGATCTGCCAGACCCGGCGCAGGATTCGCGCGGTGGCGACGACGACGCCGCTTTCCAGCATGGCGCGGCCGTAGACGAAGGCTGCGGTGTAGCCGGAGATGAAGATGAATATCTCGGTGGCATCGCTGAAGCCGTAATTGCGGATCGTGAACCAGGTCAGAAGGCTCGGCGGCAAATGGTCGATGAAGATCAGCCACAGCGCGAGCCCACGGAACAGGTCGAGCCTGAGCTCACGCTCGCCGATGGCGGGCAGCGTGATGGCCTGCGCGGCGGCGCGGGGTTTCGCAACCGCGGATTTGCCATCCGCAGTTCCCGCGATCGTCGATCCCGTCACTTGGTCGGCAATGGTCATCGGGGCCCGAAACCCTTACGCAAATCGCGACGTTAAAAGGAGTGTACCGGTCCGGTCGGCGTCTCGCAAAGCGACCAGATCACATCGAGGTGTATTTCCCTGGGGGTGTACTTCCCTTCGAATTCGGGCGGGACGATGTCGCCAAAACCGCCTCCGGCGTTTGGTTCCCGGCCGGGATTTCGTTATGATGGCAGCCATGTACCGCGCCGTGACCCGCCAGATCGAAGTGACCGTCGAGCCGAACTTTGTTCCGGAGCAGTCGTCGGCCGACCGGTCCCGGTTTTTCTGGTCCTACACCATCGTCATCACCAATTCCGGCGATGAGACCGTACAGCTCAAGACGCGGCACTGGATCATCACCGACGCCTCGGGCCGGCAGCAGGAGGTGAAGGGCGAGGGCGTGGTCGGCGAGCAGCCGATTCTGGCGCCCGGCGAGCGCTTCGAATACACCTCGGGCGTGCCGCTCTCGACCGCCTCGGGCTTCATGACCGGCCGCTACCAGATGGTCACCGAAAGCGGCGAGCGCTTCGAGATCGACGTGCCGACCTTCTCGCTCGACAGCCCGGATTTGAAGCGGGTGTTGAACTAGCGCGGTGCCGTAGGGTGGGTTAGCCCCGCGGCTGCGCGAAGCGCAGTCCGCTCGGCGTAACCCACCACGGTCTATCCGCGCCAAAGCAAGCTGGTGGGTTACGCTTCGCTAACCCACCCTACGATTCCGTGCCTAGCGGGCGAGCTCATCATACCACCCACAACTGGATGCCCCGGCTTGACCGGGGCATCCAGTACGCCGCAGCCTCTCGATTCAATCACCGCCGTCACGGAGTACTGGATCGCCCGCCCCAGTGCGCAATTGCGCACAAGGCGGGCGATGACACCGAGGATGTAGCGAGCAGCTTCCCCGACCTCGTCATTGCCAGCGCCGCGAATTAGAGGCCTACGCGTCCTCCACGCCCGCCTCATCCGGCGTGAACTCGTACACCGACGAGCAGAACTCGCAGGTGACGACGACCTTGTCGTCCTTGACCATCGCGGCGCGGTCGTCGGGCGAAAAGCTCTTCAGCATCGCGGCGACGGCGTCGCGCGAGCAGGAGCATTGCGCTTTCAGCACCAGCGGATTGAACACACGCACGCCGCGCTCGTGGAACAGGCGGTAGAGCAGCCGCTCGCCGGAAAGATCGGGATCGATCAGCTCGACATCCTCGACGGTGTCGATCAGCGAGCGCGCCTCGACCCAGGCATCGTCTTCAGCGACGCTATGCACTTCGACGCCTTCGGGCGCATCGCCGGGATGCAGATCGGCCTGCCGCGCGCGCTCCGGCGCTTTCGGCAAGAACTGCATCAGCATGCCGCCGGCGCGCCAGCGATGCTTGCCGCCGTCGTTCGAGCGCCACTCCTCGCCGACGGCGAGGCGGACGCGCGTCGGGATCTGCTCGGAGCGCAGAAAATATTCGTGGGCGGCGTCTTCGAGGCTGCCCCCGTCGAGCGCAACCAGGCCCTGATAGCGGCTCATGTCGGGGCCCTGGTCGATGGTCATGGCGAGATGGCCGCGGCCAAGCAGCGTGCCGGAATCCTTCGCCGTGCCGAGGCGCGAAGCGTCGTAGCGGGCGTAGGCGCGCAGATGGTCCGGCGCCTTGTAGTCCACCACCAGGAACGACACCGGGCCATCGGTCTGGGCCTGGAGGATGAAGCGGCCCTCGAATTTCAGCGCCGTTCCGAGCAGCGTCGTCAGCACGATGGCCTCGCCGAGCAGCTTGCCGACCGGCGCAGGATAATCGTGCTTGGTCAGGATCTCGTCGAGCGCGGGGCCAAGCCGCACCAGCCGCCCGCGCACGTCGAGCGCGTCGACCTCGTAGGGCAGCACGGCGTCATCAATGGGAACCGCCGATGGTGCGCGAACCGGGCCTTCAGGCCCGGTTTTCATGTCAGGGGATTGGAAAACCATGGCGCTTTATCTGGGGTCGGAGGGTGGAAATGGAAGGGGGGGGCGGCGGGGCGGTCTGTTCCGGATGCAGTTATGATTGCACACGATATTGCAAATTCGGTGTCGCCCCGGCGAAGGCCGGGACCCATAACCACAGGGCGTGGTTATGCGAAGATTCGCCGTTCGGTACCCCTACTTTCCGCAACCGAGAGATCACGCGGTGATGGGTCCCGGCCTTCGCCGGGACGACGGATAGTTCGTCCCGCTACTTCACCGCATCAAAACACCAGGCCAGGATGCCCTTCTGCGCGTGCAGGCGGTTTTCGGCCTCGTCGAACACGACCGATTGCGGACCGTCGATCACCTCGTCGGTGACCTCCTCGCCGCGATGGGCGGGCAGGCAGTGCATGAACAGCGCGTCGGGCTTGGCCAGCGACATCAGCTTCGAATTGACCTGGTAGGGCTTGAGCACGTTGTGGCGGTGCTCGCCCTCCTTGTCGCCCATCGACACCCAGGTGTCGGTGACGACGCAATCGGCGCCGCGCACGGCAGCTTCCGCGTCGCTGCCCAGCATGATCGGCGCGCCGGTCGCCTTGATCCAGTCGCGCATCGCCTTCTTCGGCGCGAGCTCCGGAGGGGTCGCGACATTGAGCTGAAACTTGAAGCGCTCGGCCGCGTGCGCCCAGGACGCCAGCACGTTGTTGTCGTCGCCGGTCCATGCCACGGTCTTGCCCTCGATCGGGCCGCGATGCTCCTCATAGGTCATGAGGTCGGCCATCACCTGGCAGGGGTGCGAGCGCCGGGTCAGGCCGTTGATGACGGGCACGGTGGCGTTCGCCGCGAGCTCGAGCAGCGCCTCGTGGTTGAGGATGCGGATCATGATGGCGTCGACATAGCGCGACAGCACGCGCGCGGTGTCGGCGATGGTCTCGCCGCGGCCGAGCTGCATCTCGGCACCGGTGAGCATGATCGGCTCGCCGCCGAGCTGGCGCATGGCGACATCGAACGACACCCGCGTCCGCGTCGAGGGGCGCTCGAAGATCATCGCCAGCGTCTTGCCTTCGAGCGGCTTGACCGGTTGATGCGCCTTCTGCTTCGCCTTCATGGCGGAAGACGCCGCGAGCATGCGCTTGAGCTCCGCCAGCGGCAGCTCGTTGATATCGAGAAAATGCTTTGGCGCCTTGCTCATCAGCTTGCCGCCCGCTTGGTCTGGCCGGCCGACAACGCCGCGCAGGCGCGTTCGAGCCGCGCGACGCTGTCTTCGATCTCGGCCTCAGTGACGATCAAGGGCGGCAGGAAGCGCACGACGTTGTCACCGGCCCCAACGGTGAGAAGCTTCTCACCGCGCAGCGCCGCAACGAGATCACCGGAGGGCACCACGGCCTTGATGCCGATCAAGAGCCCCTCGCCGCGGACTTCGCTGACGACGTCGCCATGGCGGTCGATCACGGAGGCGAGCTTCTGCTTCAACAGCAACGACATCTTCTGCACGTGGTCGAAGAAGCCGGGCTTGAGCATGACGTCGAGCACCGCGTTCGCAGCGGAGATCGCGAGCGGATTGCCGCCGAAGGTCGAGCCGTGCGAGCCCGGCGTCATGCCGGACGCCGCTTCCGCGGTCGCAAGGCACGCGCCGATCGGGAAGCCGCCGCCGAGCGCCTTGGCCAGCGACATCACATCGGGCGTGACGCCGAGGCGACGATGCGCAAAGAGATCGCCGGTGCGGCCCATGCCGGTCTGCACCTCGTCGAACGCCAGCAACAGGCCGCGCTCGTCGCAGAGCTGGCGCAGCGCCTTGAGGAACGCCGGCGTCGCCGAACGCACGCCGCCCTCGCCCTGGATCGGTTCGATCAGGATGCCGGCGGTCTGCGGGCCGATGGCCTTCTTCACGGCGTCAAGATCGCCATGCGGGACCTGGTCGAAGCCGTCCATCGGCGGACCAAAGCCTTCGAGATATTTTGCCGAGCCGGTCGCAGCCAGCGTCGCCAGCGTGCGGCCGTGGAAGGCGCCCTCGAAGGTGATCATGCGATAGCGGTCGGGATGGCCTTTGGCGGCGTGATAGCGGCGCACGACCTTGATCACGCATTCCAGCGCCTCGGCGCCGGAATTGCAGAAGAATACGAAGTCCGCAAAGCTCTCGCTGCAGAGCCGGGCGGCAAGTCGCTCGCCATCCGGGCTCTGGAACAGGTTCGACATGTGCCAGAGTTTCGTGGCCTGCTCCTGCAACGCCTTGACCAGCGCGGGATGGGCATGGCCGAGCGCGTTCACCGCCACGCCAGAGGTGAAATCGAGATAGCGGTCGCCGTTGGTCGCGATCAGCCAGCAGCCTTCGCCGCGCTCAAAACCGAGGTCGGCCCTGGCGAAAACGGGGAGCAAATGCGGCGCTGCGCTGTTGGTCATGACGGTCACTTGGATGTTGCGGACGGACTGAGCGTGCATCACGCAACGCACCATTGACCGGCCCGGAAAACGAAACGTGCCGCCTTTTAAGGGCGGCACGCGTCACTATCTTATGCCTGGTAAAACGGGTGTCAATGCCGCCCGGAAAGCCTCACGAAACGCTGAATCCGTAGTCTTGCGGTGTCGATTTTGCGGTTTTTTGGCCACGGAACATGTGGAAGCGAGTCGGCGGACTCTTGCGCGTGAGTCACGCCATATTGTAGCGTTTGGCTTGTCAGATACGACATCTCGTGCAGGCGGTTCTGATCTCTAAGTCCTCATGTACCGGCGTAAACGTTCGGGCGCACTTCGCGCGCCCGGCGAGCCTTAAGGGATTCTGGCGGCACGGGTTTTTCAAGGCTTAGGCATTCGCTGTGAGGCCCCGATATGGCAGGCGCGCAGCGAGGGAAAGGGTGCAATGACGGTTTTGACCTGGTCCGATGATCGCGTCGAGCAGCTGAAAAAGCTCTGGGAGGCCGGACTTTCGGCCAGCCAGATCGCGGCGGAGCTCGGCAATGTGACCCGCAACGCCGTGATCGGAAAGGTGCACAGGCTTGGCCTGTCCGGCCGCGCCAAGAGCCCCTCTTCGGCCGCGCCCCGGCCGCGTAAGGCGCGTCCGGCACAGCACATGATGCGGGTGAGCCGCCCGATCTCGCGCGGCAACACCGCGTTGGCGCAGGCCTTCGAGGTCGAGGTGGAGGCCGAGCCGGTCACCTACGACAACGTGGTGCCGATGAGCCAGCGGCTGTCGCTGCTGGAATTGAACGAGGCGACCTGCCACTGGCCGGTCGGCGATCCCTCGAGCCCGGATTTCTTCTTCTGCGGCGGCAAGGCGCTGTCGGGCCTTCCCTATTGCGCCCAGCACTCGCGTGTCGCGTACCAGCCGGCGGCCGATCGCCGGCGCGCACCGGCCAAGCCGGGCCCGCGGTGAGTTAGCGGATATAGTCGTCCGTTAAAATGCCGCCATCACACGATGGCGGCTCGACACACTCCGATGTCGTCCCGGCGAAGGCCGGGACCCATAACCACCAGCAGATGTGGTTACAGGGATTCGGAGTTACCC
>NZ_JBFULT010000426.1:0-6611 GCF_054049755.1 Bradyrhizobium sp. P5_C11_2 | reverse complement strand
GCATCCTGCTCCGGCATGCGGGTCGCAGCCTCGAGCAAATTCGGCGGTTGAAATTCTCCCTCAGCGCGCGATGCGCGCAGCGATCCTGTCGGCCCATGGGCGGCTTGAGTTCGGCGGGGTCATATCTGGCGCCCAGCAGCAGGATTGCCGGGCAAACTACCACTTCGCGTGCTAGAATGACATCGGTTAAAGTGCGGAGGCGCCCGCATGGCGGGCGAGCCGTGTTCGTTGCGGTCCGGCGAAAATGCTACCTCCGGTAGATCACACAGGCACCGAATCCAGTGGCAGCAAGGGACGCGCAAGGAGACGCCTCGTGTGGAGGACAATCGTCGTCTGCCTGTCGCTGCTCGCAGCCGGTCCATCGCAGGCGCAGCCGGTCATCCGGCTCGCGCGCATCGCCGACATCCCGGATCAATATGTCGGCGGCGAAATGCTGCGGGCGGTCTATGCCAGGTTGAACATCGAGCTCGAATTCGAGGACGTCCCCGGCAAGCGGGCGCTCGCGCTGTCGAGCGCCGGCGCGGTCGACGGCGAAATCCAGCGGATCGGAACGCTCTCGCGCGACTACCCGGCGCTGATCCAAGTGACGCCTGCGATCAATTACATCGAGCCCGCGGTCTTCACCACGAAACTGCATTTTGACGTCGCCGGCTGGAATTCGATCAAGGACTACAGCATCGGCATCGTGCGCGGCGTCGGCTCGTCGGAAGCCRGCACGCGCGGCATGAGCCGCGTCACGGCGACCACCAGCCTGGAAAACATGATCAGGATGCTCGATGCCGACCGCTTCGACGTGATGGTCACCGACCTCTTCAGCGGGCTGGTCGCGGTGAGGAAACTCAATCTCCAGGCCAGGATCTACCCGCTCTCCCCGCCGCTCGAGCGCATCCGCATCTACCACTACCTGCATGAACGGCATCGCGATCTCGTGCCGAAAGTCGGAAGGGTGATCGAGCAGATGGAAGCGAGCGGCGAACTCGCCCGGTTGCGAGCAACCCTGATCAAGCAGGTCCTGAACGGGCCGTGACGCGCGGCGGCGCGGTCAGATCGCGCGAAGCCGCTCCCACACTGCAACGGCGGCGACCGGCGATCGAAACTTGCAAGACGCTCATTGTCGCTCCTTGTCCGGCTATGCGAGGCTCAGAAGCCGCAGACGTTCGGCGCGCGCTGGCGTTTGCCGCGGCGGCTTTCGACGATGCGCTCGCCGCCATTCTCGACTGAGCTGCCGTAATAACGATGATGGCCGCTCTGGTCGTGCAGATCGGCAGGCTCGGATTGGCCGGCACGACGCGCGTCGCAGATGATCTTGATGCTCGACATAACCGCCTCCGATTGCCTTCAGTGTTGTTGTGGCCATCAGTCGCGTCGGCTTCGGGCGGCGTTCACGTCGCAGGGCGGCAATCGGGTTTCAGGACGGTTTCGTCGCGCACTCCCTGACGCAATACTGTAGTCTCGGGCTTGTCAGGTTCGGCGGCCGTGATACGTCCTTCGGGCTGCGAGCCCCCAAAGCAAGCGAGGTGACGATGCTTTACGCCATCCTGGCCTACCACGTGGAAGACGAGATCTTGTCCTGGACGCCGCAAGAGGACGCCGCGGTCGTGGCCAAAGTCATCGAGGTTCAGGAACCCATGAGGGCCAGCGGACTGCTTGGGCCGGCCGCGCGCCTGGACGAGACCCGAAAGGCCCGCACCTTGCGCGGCCCCGGCGCCGGCATGGTGCTCGACGGCCCGTTTGCCGAGACCAAGGAGCAGCTTCTGGGCTTCCACCTCGTCAACTGCGCCACGGATGACGAGGCGCTCGCAGCGGCGCGGAAGCTGCGTCAGGTCAATCCGACAGCGGTCTACGAAATCCGCCCGGTCAAGCTTTACGTGCCGGCCGACGGGTTTGGCGCGACACGAGGGTGAGCCGCCGCCTACGTGTCCGCCACGGTCGGCGCGGCATAGAAGCGCTGGATCACGAGCCCGCCGAAGGCGATGAACCACACGAAGGGCGCGATATGCGGCGCGAATGCCGCCACGATCGTGCCTGGAATGAACACCAGCAGCGGAAACAGCGAGGCCATGATTTCGTGGCGCCAGCCGCCTAGAATCGTCCACCACAGCCAGGCATTGAGGCCGGCGATCGCGGTCAGGTGCAGGCCGTAGAGCACGGCGACCGCGCTGCTCATGCTGTAATTGGTGTAGAGGCCGTTGGTCACCGGCAGCAGCACGATCGAGAGCAGGAAGAACAGATTGAGGATCACCGCGCCGCGGCTGCCCACCGGCTGGCGCGCCAGCCGCCGGTGATGGCTGATCCAGAACACGCCGGCGATGATGAAGCTGAGCGCAAAGCCGGCAAGCTTGCCGGAATAGACGTGGGCGAGATCGCTCCAGCCGGGGGCGCTGGTGAAGACGGCGGCCTTGGGCAGGTCGTAGGCCAGGAGMGTCATGGCGACACCAAAGATGGTGTTGCTGAGCGACTCCAGCCGCCGCATCTCGAACTGGTCGGGCTTGAGCTCGGTCATTGCTGGAGGCTGCGCGCTGGAACCAACGGTCCCCCTTCCCCTAAGTCCTAAACCCGGTTCCGTCCAGCCGCATTGCGATTCGCGCCGAGATCGCCGACTCTTGCCGTTTCACCGGGGCGATTCGTGGCGACATATCTGGACACGCTCAATGCGGAGCAGCGCCGCGCCGTCGAACATGGCGTGGCCGACGGCGCGACCGTGGGCGGCCCCCTGCTCGTCATCGCCGGCGCGGGCTCCGGCAAGACCAACACGCTGGCCCATCGCGTCGCGCACCTGATCGTCGCGGGCGCCGATCCACGCCGCATCCTCTTGATGACGTTTTCCCGCCGCGCCGCGGCCGAGATGGCCGGGCGGGTCGAGCGCATCGCCCGAAAGGTGCTGGGCGAGAACAACGCCGCGATCATGCGCGACGCCTTGGGCTGGGCCGGCACCTTCCACGGCATCGGCGCGCGCCTGTTGCGCGAATATGCCGAGCGGATCGGCGTCGACCCCTCCTTCACCATCCATGACCGCGAGGATTCCGCCGACCTGATGAACCTGGTCCGGCACGAGCGCGGCCTGTCGAAGACCGCGAGCCGCTTTCCGGCCAAGGGCACCTGTCTTTCGATCTACTCGCGCTGCGTCAATGCCGAGATGGAGATCGAGAAGGTGCTCGGCCAGCATTATCCCTGGTGCGCGGGCTGGGCCGCCGAGCTGAAGGGCCTGTTCGCGGCCTATGTCGAGGCCAAGCAGGCCCAGCACGTGCTCGACTACGACGACCTCCTGCTCTACTGGTCGCAGATGATGAGCGACGGGCTCATCGCCGAAGAGATCGGCGGCCGCTTCGATCACGTCCTGGTCGACGAATATCAGGACACCAACCGCCTGCAATCCTCGATCCTGCTGGCGCTGAAGCCCGACGGACGCGGCCTCACCGTGGTCGGTGACGACGCCCAGTCGATCTACTCGTTCCGCGCCGCGACCGTGCGCAACATCCTGGATTTTCCGCAAAGCTTTTCGCCGCGCGCCGAGCTCATCACGCTCGACCGCAATTACCGCTCGACGCAGACCGTGCTGGCGGCAGCCAACGGCGTCATCGGGCTGGCCCGCGAGCGCTTCACCAAGAACCTCTGGACCGACCGCAATTCCACGCAGAAGCCGCAACTCGTGACCGTGCGCGACGAGGCCGATCAGGCCCGTTACATCGTCGAGGAGGTGCTGGCGAACCGCGAGCAAGGCGCGCTTCTGAAGCACCAGGCGGTGCTGTTCCGAACGTCCTCGCATTCCGGGCCGCTGGAGATCGAGCTCACGCGCCGCAACATCCCCWTCGTGAAGTTCGGCGGGCTGAAATTCCTCGACGCGGCCCACGTCAAGGACGTGCTGGCGCTGCTGCGGTTCGCCGAAAACCCGCGCGACCGCGTCGCAGGCTTCCGCATCCTGCACCTGCTGCCGGGCATCGGCCCCGCAACCGCGCAGCGCGTGCTCGACCAGATGGCGGAGAGTACCGATCCGATGGCCGCGCTCGGCCTGCTCCCGGTGCCGCCGCGCAGCGGCGCCGACTGGACCGACTTCGTCCGCACGATCGAAAACCTGCGCTATTCGGAATGGCCGGCCGATCTCGAACGCGTGCGGCTGTGGTATGAGCCGCATCTCGACCGCATCCACGAGGATTCCGAGACGCGGCGCGCCGATCTCATGCAGCTCGAGCAGATCGCGAGCGGCTACGCTTCGCGCGAGAAATTCCTGACCGAGCTCACGCTCGATCCGCCCGACGCGACCAGCGACAAATCCGGGCCTCCCTTGCGCGACGAGGATTATCTGATCCTCTCCACCATCCATTCCGCCAAGGGCCAGGAGTGGAAGTCGGTGTTCGTGCTCAACGTCGTCGACGGCTGCATGCCGTCGGATCTCGGCGCCGGCACCAGCGCCGAGCTCGAGGAGGAGCGCCGCCTGCTCTATGTCGCGATGACCCGCGCCAAGGACGATCTACACCTCGTCGTGCCGCAGCGTTTCTTCACCCACGGCCAGGCCGCCCGGGGCGACCGCCACGTCTACGCCTCGCGCACCCGCTTCATCCCGGAGCAGCTGGTCCATCTGTTCGAGCGCACCGCCTGGCCGAAGGCCGCCGCAGGCGCCGCGCGCACCGCGGCGCAAGGACCGAAGATCGACATCGGCGCGCGGATGCGCGGGATGTGGCGGTAGGTAGAACAAACGGAAACCGAGCATTTCCGAAAGCCGCCTTGTCGCACCGCGACCATCTATTAAGTCTCGGGGAATCCTCCCCACAGAGACCTGATCGATGACCGCACCGCTCGAATTCGGACTGGATACCTTTGGCGACGTCACCACGGACGCCTCCGGCGCCATGCTTCCCCATGCGCAGGTGATCCGCAACGTCGTCGACGAGGCGGTGCTGGCCGACGAGATCGGTCTCGACTTCATCGGTCTTGGCGAGCACCACCGCGCCGATTTCGCGATCTCTTCGCCCGAGACCGTGCTCGCGGCCGTTGCGGCGCGCACCAAGCGCATCCATCTCGGCTCGGCCGTGACGGTGCTGAGCTCGGACGACCCTATCCGCGTGTTCCAGCGCTTTGCGACGTTGGACGCGCTCTCGAACGGACGCGCCGAGGTGATCCTCGGCCGCGGCTCCTTCACGGAATCCTTTCCGCTGTTCGGCTTCGACCTGCGGGCTTACGAGGCGCTGTTCGAGGAGAAGCTCGACCTGTTCACGGCACTGCTGGCGCAGAAGCCGGTGACCTGGGAGGGCAAGCTGCGTCCGCCGCTGAAGGACCAGCTCGTCTATCCCCCTGTCGAGCATGGCCAGCTCAAGACCTGGATCGGCGTCGGCGGCAGCCCGCAATCGGTGGTGCGCGCAGCGCATTACGACCTGCCGCTGATGCTCGCGATCATCGGCGGCGATCCCGCGCGCTTTGCGCCTTACGTCGATCTCTATCACCGCGCCTTCAAGGAATTCGGCCGCCCGGCCAAGCCCATCGGCGTGCATTCGCCGGGCTACGTCGCCGAGACCGATGCGCAGGCGCGCGAGGAGCTGTGGCCCGACTACAAGGCCATGCGCGACCGCATCGGCAGGGAACGCGGCTGGCCACCGATGGGCCGCGACGAGTTCGTCAATGAGGCCGAGCACGGCTCGCTCTATGTCGGCTCGCCGGAGACCGTGGCGCGCAAGATCGCCGCGACCGCCAAGGCGCTTGGCATCGCGCGCTTCCAGTTGAAATATTCGGCAGGTCCCCTGCCCCACGAGAAGCTGATGCGGAGCATCGAGCTCTACGGGCGCAAGGTGGTGCCGATGGTCAGGGAGATGATGGGGTGAGCCCCGCGCCGATCGCTCTAAGGCGCAACCAGTTTCTTGCGAATCGCATAACGAACCAGCTCGGCTGTCGACGACATCCCGAGCTTGCGCATGGCCGATGCGCGATGGGTCTCCACCGTCTTCACGCTAAGCTTCAATACGGCGCTTATCGACCTGTTGGTGTGCCCTTCCGCGATCAATTGGACCACGCTCTGCTCGCGCGAGGTCAGCAGCATGCTCGATTTGTTCTGCTTGTTGACCTGATAATCGCGGAGCAGTTTCTCCAGCAAGACGCTGGTGAAATAGGGCCTGCCGTCGAGCAGCGCCTCGATGGCGGAAATCAGGTGTTTTCTGGCATCCGACTYGAAAAGGAACCCACGAACGCCTGCGAGGATCGCTTCGGTCAGCAGTTCCTCATTTTCGTGCATCGTCAGGATCAGCACCTCCGTACGCACACGCAGCGACTTGAGACGACGACTGACCTCCAGCCCGTTCATGAGGGGCATGGAATAGTCGACGATCACGATGTCCGGCCGCGTCTCCACGACCAATGCGACGGCCTGCTCGCCATTGGTCGCTTCTCCAGCGACGATCCAATCGGAGCGCGTGTCAACGATCGCACGAAGCCMGGAACGTACGACCTCATGATCATCCGCAATCACGATGCGTTTCACGGCGTCGTTCCCGTAGGGACGCCCCCGATCTGTCGGGAGGTCCAGCAGAAAGTCGATCGATCATACCGATCGTCCCTCAAAGGGCTATCCCACAAAACCCCGAGATTCCTCCGGCGAATGTACCGAAATGGGCGTGGTATTCTGC
>NZ_JBFULT010000425.1:0-6629 GCF_054049755.1 Bradyrhizobium sp. P5_C11_2 | reverse complement strand
GGTCAGCGCCGCGTGCAGATCGCCCAGGCGCTGAAAGCTGTGCTCGGCGATGCCAGCATGGTCGACTACGTGCGGAAATATTACGAGGTCAACCGCGACCTCGAAACCAAGGCGACGCTCGATATCGCTGCGCGCGGGCTGACGATCACCGGCCGGGTGCTGGAGGATATCGAGAAGCACAATCAATCGCAGTGGAGCAGGATGATCTGGCTCACCCGCAGCGGCCGCGCGCTCCAGGTCTTGCTGACGGTCTCGACGCCGGGCAGCCTGGGCCAGGTCGTCTCGCGCCACTGGCTGGGATTGTTGTACGTCTTCGAAGCCTTGATCATCGGTGGCTCGTTGCTGTTTTCGGCGCCGGGCGCTCGCAACTTCGGCTTCRCAGCCCTCGGCGTGACTGCGGCATTTCATCTCGCAAGCTTGATTACCGAAGATCTCCTCGGGCGAAGATTCCGCTGGCTCCAAAGGACCGCTCTGGGACTTGCCGCCCTGGTTTTGTTGCTGGCGTTCCTCGGCGCCATGACGGCGGTCAATGGCGGTCTGCAAGGGATCAAGTGCCAGGGCGGCCACAACGCGTTCGGCCGGGCCTTCGACCTATTGTGTCAGCCGAGCAACAGCGGTGACGGCCACGCGCCGCGGCCGGGCGGATGAGCGGAGCTTCACGTCTCAGATCGACCGGGACTGGTCATCGTGCCGGCCGAAAGACGGAAGCGGGCGCGCTCAGGCCACGCAGATGCCGGGCACGCCGACTTTCTGGAAGAGATGCGGGGACGCCACCGCCGAAGCCGGATAGACCGCGATCTTTGCCCTGAACTCCGGATGGGTGAACGCGGCGCGGAAATCGGCGGTCGATTCCCAGACGGCGTAATTCAGGTATGTCGGGCTTTCGCCGATCGCGCGGTGAAGCTGGGTCGAGATGAAGCCTGGCTGCCCCTTCATGAAGTCCGCGTCGTCCTGCCAGGCCCGGAGGAACGTCTGCTCGTCGGCCTTGGCAAGCGTGAAGACGTTCACGAGCACGACGGGGGAAGCGTCGACGGCGAGCTGACGTTCGATTGGGAATGCAGGGTCCATTGGCTGCAAGCGCGCCATTTTTGAGCTCCGTTCGAGTTGGTGGTATGATGTCATTACGACATCATCAATACTAAAATATTGACATGATCATGTCAATAATGATCTATGGTGACATATGAAAGATAGCGAGCGGACGCCGGCCGGAACCGCCTTGACCACCCTCATTCTCGACCTCTTCGGCCTCAACAACCGCCTGCTCGCGGCGGGCGACAGGCTGGTCGCCAAGCTTGGCCTGACGAGTGCCCGCTGGCAGGTCCTCGGCACCATCGTCACGGCGGCCCGGCCGCAGCCGGTCGCGTGGCTTGCGCGGGACATGGGAGCGAACCGGCAAAACGTGCAGCGGATCGTCAACGATCTGGAAAAGGAGGGGCTGGTCGCCTTTGAGCCCAATCCGCATCACCGGCGGGCCCAACTCGTCGTTCTGACCAACAAGGGGAAGCAGACGTTCGAGACGGCCATGCGCCTGCAGGCGCCTTGGATCAACCAACTCTCGGAAGGACTTCGGGTCAAGGATATCGAAGCCACGCGGGCCGTCATGTCGGCGCTGCGCAGCAAGCTGCAAGGAGATGGAGATGCTGACGAGCAGGCCTGATCGCGACCGCGCGGTCGCAGTCATGCCGGAGCAGCCCTCCAGCACCGGTTCGTTCGCGGCGATGGGCGCCTTCGGCGGATGACGGCACCACAGGTGACCGCGCCAACGAGCACTATCACCCTACAAGGAGGATATCGCGCTCATCCGCGACCTCGGCTGCAAGGCCTGCCGCTTCTCGGTCGCCTGGCCGCGGGCCCTTATGCAGGCGACGTTTTAGGACGGCCGGTCCCGATTATCCCCTAAGGTCCTTCTGCTAGACCCGCGAGCGCCATAGCTGCTCTGAGTTCATGCACTGTCGCTGTTCCCCCGCCGGCAGCCTGGAACGCGAGAGGGGCCGGATTCAGCGGAAGCCGCGTCACGTTGGCCGGGCCGCGCGGCGGCTCGAATATCATCGCCTGGCTTGCGCCGAATGGCGTCCGATCGAGCTGCCGAATGGCGCTGCGCATCTCGCGCAATCCGGCATTCAGAGGCATGGCGAAGGGCCGCTGATCGGTCCGGACGCCGAGTGCGCGGGCTGCATCCGGCAACCCCGCCCCGGTCTGCCATGGATGGCCGATGGGCTGCGCAGTATCCTTCAGAATTTGGAACAGCCGTTCGACCCGGTGGACATCCTTTGCGGCGAAGCTGCCCTTGAAGTCGGCGTGGTCGGCGAGGATCAAGGCTGCAAGCGCGGCGACGTAAGCCGCTGCAAGCGAGGTGCCGTCGCAGACCGCGTAGCCGTCCGGCGACTGGCAGGCAATGACCGCAACACCGGGCGCGCACAGGTCGAGTTCGGACCCGCGGCAGGAAAACGGCGGTACAAACAACCCGCCCGCCGCCGCAGTGGCGGCTGCGGCCTGCGCCGCCTGCGGACTGTCTTCCGGGAAGCTTCCCATCTGTCCGACCGCACCGACCGCTACGACATGCGGAGAACAGGCCGGAAACAGTATGCCCTCTCCGGAGTTGCCGGCGGCAGCGATGATGCTGACGCCTTGCTGCTTGGCCATGGCAATGTGCTGCTCAACCAGCACGGAGCCGCGCTCGCAACCGACTCCGATGCACGCCACGTCGATGCCGTTTTGCAGGCAATCATCGAGCGCCGCGATCAGGTCGCTGCAACGGGCATCTGGGGGAAGCTTGCAAACATGCAGCTCGCTGTCCGGGGCGTAGCCGCGGATGCCGTGATCTGCCTGCGCTGCCGCATTGATGATGCCTGCGCAAGGCGTACCGTGGCCAGTGACGTCCTTTGACCATAAGCGATCGTCGCCACCTCTAGCATCGATACCGTGCTTGATGTCAGCCAATTGCTTGTGGCTGGTCGCCACGCCGCTGTCGATGAGCGCGATCTTGACGTCAGCTCCACGGCAATGGTCGGGAATCTGATCGAAGCGCATCGCTTCGCCGCCCCAATCCGGCCGGTCAGGTAGTGGCAACGGTTTCAGGGTGAGGGTGTTCACCGCATCGGCCTCGATATAGGGCTGCTGTTGCCACAAGCCCCAATGGCCGGAGCGTGCGCTGACGAAAATGGCGGCGATTGTTTCCGGCACTTCGTCCCGCAGCGTCAGATCGACGTTGCCATCACGGTCCGTCCGTCCTTGAACTGACGCTTGCTCGCCGACGAGCTGCACAGTTGCGTGTTCCACAGGCGCACCTGTTTCGCTGAGGACCCGGATCGTCACCGTCAAGTCCGGCCCGAGTGCGGTCATCGCCGCCGGGATGAAAGACGAGGCTGGACCGGCAAAGGATGCTGCTCGCAGATGGCTGTCCGGCTCGATGATGAGGCTACCTCCCGTGGAACGGCGCAAGACCTCGGCGGCTTCGTCAGGCATGCGCACGATCGCAATTGGCGGGCCGCTGACGCCACGCTGGTCGTGGGTCCACAGGATGTTGCCGAACCGGTTCAGTTGTTCGGCCAGCGTTTGAGCGCTGATGCCGGCGCCTGCTGGCGCGATCATGTATTGAGTGGTGCGCACTTGCTTGCGTCGATTGTCGCTCGAGGTCGGTCGCGCATCATCTGGACTTGTTGCCATGACGTGGCCTCCGTTGATTTCAGTGGATGGAAGATTGCGTGCGATCGATCGAAGCCTGTCGCGGTAACGGAAGGCGGGGATCGGCTGCGCGGGCGGCTTCGATCGCGCGATAGGCGAAATAGATCAGGTTGAAGGCCTGCGCAAAATCCCGCTCGGTAAACTTGTTGGCTGCCTGGGTGACGATCGCGACGCAGTTTTCGAGGCCCGCATGCTGTGCCGCGTTGGCCTCGAGATAGGCGGAGAGCGAACGCAGTGATTCCGCGATCATGTCTCCGATCATGTTTTCCGCAGCCTGATGATCGAGCACCGGGTTCGGCATCGGGAAGTTGCCGGGCATGGTTCGGAACGGCTGCTCGAACGTGTGCGACTGCAGGCGCAAGAGCAGCGGCATCAAATTGCCGAGCAGGCCCACGAGCTGCTGAATGTCCGGGGAGTGGCGCTGTGACGCGGATGCGGCGGAGGGATTGGAATCCGACATGAGGGTTCTCCTTGGGAGGAAGCATGCGCAACGGCAGGCGCGACCGCCGCTTTTGGCGGCGGTCGCGCCTTACCGCGCGGTCAGATCATCCGCTGCTGGCCGTAGGCCTGAAGGTTGCCGATGACCTGGGGTATGACGCCGATCAGCTGGCGGGTGATGTCAGCGACGTCTTGCTGCGTCAGTTGTCGCTGCTGGCCAAAGCCCGTCTGACCGCCGAACGCCGCCTGGAACTGCGGCGCGCCGAACTGCGTACCCCACATCTGCGCCGGCTGAGCCTGCGTGGGATAGCCGGGACCGAATTGACCGAGGCCTCCGAATTGACCCTGACCCGGACCGCCGTGCATGGCCGAATGCTGCATTTGGGGCTGGCTTTGCAGCATTCCCATGATCTGCGGCACGATGGGCAGGATCTGCCGCACCACCTCGCTCACGTCTTGCGGACTTAGCTGCCGCGGCGCCTGGCCGTAAGCCGCATAGCCCATTCCTGCGAATGGAGTCTGAGCTTGCGCGAGAATTTGAGGCAGCGCCGGTACCAATTGCCGAACGACCTCATTCACGTCCTGCGGCGAAAGCTGGCGCTGTTGTCCGCCCCAGGTCTGCTGACCCGGCTGCTGACCCGGCTGCTGACCCCAGCCCGTTTGCCCGCCCCAGCCGGGGCCATATCCAAACGCGCCAAAGGTCGGCTGACCGCCGAACTGTCCGTATTGCTGTCCATAGGCAGCCTGGCCCAATCCAGGACCGCCTCCTCCATACTGTTGGCCGCCTTGCTGTTGGCCGCCTTGCGAACCGAATGCTCCCGATCCCCATTGTTGCGGACCGGACTGGCCGAACGGCGAACCATGCGCGAGGTTCYGTTGCAGGGTGTCATAATAGGTCATCGCTCGATCTCCGATGGTGGTGCCCTCAGCCCAAAATCCTGCCGAGAATCCTGCAAAGGCCGGTCGCATGCGCGACCCCTTCGCTGGCAATAGTGGTCTGTCACGCCGGTGCGACGGCGTTGGAGCTTCAAGTTCAAATGCTTGGCACGGAAGTCTAGGCCGCAAGCAATGTCGCCCGCCTGGGAGGCGCGAGTTGCGTCCCCTCAAGGTGACAAGCCAACGGTGAGATGTTTTAGAGCGGCAAGATCATTGCCGTCGAAAAAGGTGGGAGCGGATTTTCCTCGCTGGCACGATGGCCAGCCATTTATCATTTATGTCTTACGTCCGCTCGAACGCTTGGCAATTACGCTGGTTTCTCCCCAGTGCTGCAATGAGCAGAGACGCGGAAAACGTACTCACGTCGAAATAGTTTCGCGAAAGCGCGGCGATATTTTGGCGGCAATCAAACTCCGCAAAATTTCAAGCCGCGCGGATTTTCGTCAGCACTCTTTGCCTGGTCAGCGAGCCTTCCGATGTGCATCCGTGTCAACTTCAGCGAATGCTAGGGCGTGGACTCACTAGCGCGCAACGGATTGATGCGAGTTTGGCGAACACCAGATGGTTGGCCGCGAATTTGTCATATCGGATCGCGACACGCCGACACTGCTTGATCTTATTGAAGGCGCTCGACCAAGTTGCGCGCGCGATAGAGATACGGACTAGAGCGGATCGGGTCTTTGCGATTTCGTTTCGGTGGGATATTCGCCCATGCGCCTTGCTGACGGGCAAGCTCCCTGATCCAGTCCGCATCTAGCCGCGGTTGCGGGTCAAGCGCTGACTGATTATTGCTGCAATTCATGTGAAATTGCGCAAGCTTGCTGAGCGCGCCACTCGGCTCGCCTGAAACGCCCGCGAGAAATGCGCTCAACTGTTGGACCGCTTGAGGGCGCGATCGACACATTGAATGAGGGTCTTTCCGTCGAAAGGCTTCGTGAGAAAGCCGATGGCCCCACCCGCGATCGCCCGCTCCTGGATTCGAAGATCCGGAAAAGCGGTAATAAAGATGACAGGCGTTCGACGATGTGTGGACGCCAATCGGCTCTGCAACTCGAGACCGCCGATGCCCGGCATTTGAACATCAGAAATGACGCAGCACGTTTCGCCGAGTTCCGGCGACTGCAGAAACTCCTCAGCGGACGCAAAACCCCGGGCAGCGAATCCGAATGCCCTAATGAGGTTTGCCGTCGAGACGCGAATGGATTCATCGTCATCGACAATCGCAATGAGAGATTTTTTTGCCATTGCTGGGTGATTTTAGAACACTGGTGGTGTTTGCACAAGGCTGGGGACTCGACGATGCCAGAGCTGCCGCAAAGCAAAGCACTGGCCTATCAGGATTTGCTATCGGCGCCTCGCACCCGCCCAACACCCTCGCACCGCGGACCAGCGGTTGTGGATCGATCGGCTTTGCACGTTTGGGGCACGCGGTTGCAGAAATTCATTCTTCCCAAACGGCCTCGCGACCTTATTTTCAGCCACTGCACAACCAATCACACAGGCTCGCAAGCCGGATGAGTGTTGGTACGAGCCTACCATCAGCAAAACCTCCGTGCCGATCCGTACGC
>NZ_JBFULT010000424.1:0-6634 GCF_054049755.1 Bradyrhizobium sp. P5_C11_2 | reverse complement strand
GAACCGCCGTGCGCGATCCCGACACCACCATCATCGTCAATTGCGCCGGCCGCACCCGCTCGATCATCGGCACCCAGTCGCTGATCAACGCCGGCGTGCCGAACAAGGTGCGGGCGCTGCGCAACGGCACCATCGGCTGGACGCTGGCCCGGCACGATCTCGATCACGGTGCCGACCGGCGCGGTGCGATCGGGCCGTTCGAGGGCGGCCCTGGCAACGCCCGCGACGTCGCCTATCGCGCCGGCGTTCGCCACATCGGCGCGAACGAGGCGTCGGCGCTCGCGGCGCAGAGCGACCGCACGCTCTATCGCTTCGACGTGCGCGACGAGCAGGAATACACCGGCGGTCATCTCCCGGGCTTTCGTCACTATCCCGGCGGCCAGCTGGTCCAGGAGACCGACATGGCCGCGCCGGTGCGCGGCGCGCGCATCCTCCTGACCGACGACAAGGCCGTGCGCGCCGACATGACGGCGTCCTGGCTCGCGCAGATGGGCTGGGACGTCTATGTGCTGGAAGGCGGCTATGACGGCGCGCTCGAGGTCGGCGCGCCGCAACCGCTGCCGAAGCCCGATCCGGCGCATCGCTACCGCCGTCCCTATGAAGGCACCGACGTCGCCGAAGGCGCGATGCAGGCCTATCTCGACTGGGAATACGGCCTCGTCGACCAGCTCCGCCGCGACGGCACGCACGGGTTTTATGTGATTTGAGGCGCAGCGGCCGTGCCGCGAGCATTAGTCTCTCACCGTCACCCTGAGGTGGCCGCTTCTTAGCGGCCCTCGAAGGGCGACGGCCCGGCTGCATCGGGGGCGTTCCATCCTTCGAGGCTCGCCCTGCGGTGCATTCGCACCACAGGGCTCGCGCCTCAGGATGACGAGGCGGTAGCGAAATTGCCTCGCCCCCCTGCCATCTTCTCCCCGTATCCAAACCCTATTGTGCTGCGTCTCGTCCGCGGTCTATGAGCTGCGGCAAAGCCGCAATCGATGGAGATACTATGCCAGCCCCAGGCCAAAGCCCCGAGCGGAACGCGAAGGCGCTGCTGCTCGAAGGCGTCAACGACAGCGCCGTGGACCTGTTCCGGAGCGCCGGCTTCACCAATGTCGAGCGGCTGACCAWGGCGCTGGACGGCGAGGCGCTGCGGCAGGCGCTGAAGGGCGTGTCGCTGCTCGGTATCCGCTCCCGCACCCAGATCACCGATGACGTGCTCGAGGCCGCCGACCAGCTGCTCGCGGTCGGCTGCTTCAGCGTCGGCACCAACCAGGTCGACCTGTTGGCGGCGCGCAAGCGCGGCATTCCCGTCTTCAATGCGCCGTTCTCCAACACCCGCAGCGTCGCCGAGCTCGTGATCGGCGAGATCGTGATGCTGCTGCGGCAGATTTTTCCGCGCTCGGTGTCGGCCCACGACGGCGGCTGGGATAAATCGGCGACCGGCAGCCGCGAGGTGCGCGGCCGCACCCTCGGCATCATCGGCTACGGCAATATCGGCTCGCAGCTCTCGACTCTTGCTGAGGCGATGGGCATGCGCGTGATCTATTACGACCGCACCGACAAGCTGCGCCACGGCAATACCGAGCCGGTCGAGAAGCTCGAAGAGCTTCTGGCGCAGAGCGACGTGGTCAGCCTGCACGTGCCGGAGACGCCGGAGACCGCCGGCATGATCGGCGAGAAGGAGCTGCGGGCGATGAAGCCCGGCTCGTTCCTGATCAATAACAGCCGCGGCACCGTGGTCGATCTCGACGCGCTTGCAAGCTGTTTGCGCGACGGGCACATCGCGGGCGCCGCCATCGACGTCTTCCCGGTCGAGCCCTCGTCGAATTCGGATCGCTTCAAGAGCCCGGTGCAGGGCCTCGGCAACGTCATCCTCACCCCGCATATCGGCGGCTCGACCGAGGAAGCGCAGGAGCGCATCGGCGGCGAAGTCGCGCGCAAGCTGGTCGACTATTTCATCACGGGATCGACCATGGGCGCGGTGAATTTCCCGGAGGTGCAGCTACACTTGCGTCCCGCAGGCGCGCGCTTCAGCCATGTCCATCGCAACGTGCCGGGCATGCTGCGCCGGCTGAACGAGGTCTTCCTCCAGCGCGACATCAATATCGCCGCGCAATATCTGGAGACCGCGGGCGACCTCGGTTACGTCGTGCTCGACGCCGACCTCGGCGGGCAGGATTCGGCGGCGCTGCTCGCGCAAATCCGCGGCCTCGAGGGCACCGTCGGCGCGCGGCTGGTGTTCGAGCACTAGAAAGTGAGAGGACCCACGTTCCAGTTGCATTTCTCGGTCAAGGCTCTCTACACTGCGCCATCGTCTTCGACGCTCGTGTGACAAATCGCGTCGAATTTGAGTTTCAGTTGCGTGGGTGCCGCCATGGAACGGGACGCCGTACTGATCGATCTCGCGCTTCAAGGCGGTGGTTCGCACGGCGCATTCACCTGGGGTGTGCTCGACCGCCTGCTGGAAGAGAAGCGGCTCACCATCGCCGCGATCTCCGGCACGTCCGCAGGCGCGATGAATGCGGCGGTGCTCGCAGACGGGTGGACCGCGGGTGGTGCCGAGGGTGCGCGTGATGCGCTGGAACGATACTGGCGCCGCGTGTCGAAGGCCGCGGCTTTCAGCCCGCTGCAGCGTTCGCCGCTCGACCGCTTGATGGGGCGCTGGACGCTCGATACATCGCCAGCCTACATCCTCACTGATCTGATGTCGCGCGTGCTCTCGCCCTACGATCTCAATCCGACGGGCTACAATCCGTTGCGCGAGGTGCTGGCCGAGAGCATCGATTTCGAGCGGCTCGCGCTTTCGCCGATCAAACTGTTCGTCACCGCAACGCGCGTGCGCACCGGGCGCGGACGGATCTTCCGCAACGCCGAGATCACGGCTGACGTGCTGCTGGCGTCGGCCTGCCTGCCGACCATGTTCCGCGCGATCGAGATCGACGGCGAGCCCTATTGGGACGGCGGCTTCGCGGGCAACCCGACGATCACGCCGCTGATCCGCGAGAGCGACGCGCACGATACCATTCTCGTTCAGATCAATCCGACCGAAACGCTCGAGGCGCCGAGGACGGCCGCGGAGATTCTCAATCGGCTGAACGAGATTTCGTTCAATTCGCCACTGATGAAGGAGCTGCGCATGATCGCGCTGCTGCGCCAGGCGGCCGACCCCGGCAGCGGCGAGGGCGCGCGCTGGGCGAAGATGCGGACCCACCGCGTCAAGAGCGACATGCTGGCGAAGTTCGGCGCGTCCTCCAAGCTCAACGCCGAATGGGAATTCGTCTCGATTCTGCGCGCCGAGGGACGTCAGGCCGCCGAGACGTTTCTCGACGAGCACGGTGCGGATATAGGCCAGCGCTCGACCGCCGATCTCGACGTCCTCCTGGCGGAGTGCTGAGACGTGGGTCTTCTCGGCATTCTCGTCGGGCTCGGCCTATTGATCCTGTTCGCCTTCCGCGGCTGGAGCGTGCTGCTGCTCGCGCCGTTCGCCGGGCTCGTTGCCGCGCTGTTCGGGGGCGAGCCGCTGCTGGCCAATCTGACCCAGGTCTTCATGGTGAATGCGGCGGGATTCCTGGCGCAGTTCTTCCCGATCTTCCTGCTCGGTGCCGTCTTCGGCAAGCTGATGGACGACAGCGGAGCGGTCAGGTCGGTCGCGGGCTTCATGGCGGCTCGTCTCGGCGAGCGGCGCGTGATCCTCGCGGTCGTGCTCGCCGGTGCGCTGGTCACCTATGGCGGCGTCAGCCTGTTCGTCGCGTTCTTCGTCATCGTCCCGATGGCCCGCTCGCTGTTTCGTGCCGCTGCGATTCCGCGCCGCCTGATCCCGGCGGCAATCGTGCTGGGCACATCGACCTTCACCATGTCGGCTCTGCCGGGCACGCCGTCGATCCAGAATGCGATCCCGATGCCGTTCTTCGGCACGACGCCCTTTGCCGCCCCTGGCCTCGGCGTCCTCGCCTCCCTCATCATGCTCGGCGGAGGATTGTGGTGGCTGCATCGCGCCGAAGCCGCGGCCCGCCGCGCGGGAGAAGGCTATGGCGATGACATCGAGGGGGCGACCGAGCGCGCCGCCGCCGACGAGCTCGTGCGCGAGCGCGCAACGACGGCGCGGGAATTCGACCCGGCGGAAATGCAGCACGGGCGTCGCAGCGATCAGCCGTCCCCGGTGCTGAGCGCGATCCTGCCCTTGGTTGTCGTCGTGGCCGTCAATCTCGTGATGTCCCTTGTCGTATTGCCGCGGCTCGACGTCAGCTATCTCGCCGAGCAGCGTTTTGGCGCCACGTCGCTCGCCGCCGTCGCGGGCGTGTGGTCGGTCGCGGTCGCATTGACCGCGGCCATCATCGTCACCGTCGTGCTGAACTGGGCTCGCCTGCCCGCGCTGCGCCAGACCATGGACGCCGGCGCCAACGCGTCGGTCCTGCCCGCGTTCAGTGTCGCCAGCCTCGTCGGGTTCGGCGCGGTGGTCGCCTCGCTGCCGGCGTTCGCGCTCGTGCGCGACTGGGTCCTCGGCATCGAAGGCGGCCCGCTGGTCTCGCTCGCGGTCGCAACCAACGTCCTGGCGGCGCTGACCGGTTCGGCGTCCGGCGGCCTGACCATAGCGCTCGACGCGCTTGGCCCGACCTATGTCGAGCTTGCCGCGCTCACCGGCATCGACCTCGGGCTGATGCATCGTGTGGCGGTGATCGGCTCGGGGACGCTGGATATCCTGCCGCACAATGGTGCCGTTGTAAGCCTGTTGGCGATCTGCGGCCTGACCCATCGCGACAGCTATTTCGACATCGTGATGGTCGGCATCGTGACGTCGCTGCTGGCGCTGGTGGCCGTCATCGCATTGGGTGGTGCGCTGGGATCGTTCTGATCGAAAGCTGGCGTGAGCGATTGACGGGAGGGCGAAGGTTGCATTGAATGCGGCCACCTGTCAGACGCAACAAGACAGAAAAAGCCGGGTGGAAACGATGACGCGAATCGATGCGAAGCTGTGTGCGTTGCTCTTGGGCTCGGCGGCCGTGCTGGGCGCGGGTGGCGCCTCCGCGGCAATTTTGGCGGAGGATGCGGATACGGTCTGCAAGGGCCTCGTCGGCGGCGCCGATGCCGTGAAGGTCGATTCCGCGGCGTTGCAGGCACCGTCGCAACTCGCCGTCGCCGAGCGCGGGCCGACGCCGTCGGGGCGTGTCACGCCGGCCAATCCCGCCTTCTGCAAGGTGCTCGGCCATATCGAGCCGGCCGATCCCAAGGCGCCGCCGATCAAATTCCAGGTCAATCTGCCGGTCGAATGGAACGGGCGCTCGGTGCAATATGGCGGCGGCGGGTTCAACGGCGTGCTGATCACCGGCCTTGCCCTGCCGCCGGCCTATCCGTTCGACAAGCCGTCGCCGCTCGCGCGCGGCTTTGTCACCTATGGCACCGATTCCGGCCACGAGACCAAGCCGGGCGAGCCGCCGCAGGTCTTCGCGCTCAACGACGAAGCGTTCGAGAATTTCGCCCACCGCGCCTACAAGAAGGTGCGCGATGCCGCCGTCGCGCTGATGGAGCGCGCCTACGGCAAGAAGCCCGAAAAGATGTACTTCATGGGCTCGTCCGAAGGGGGACGCGAAGGCCTGACTATGGCGCAGCGCTATCCCGACGATTTCGACGGCATTTTTGCCCGCGTGCCCGTCATCAACTGGGTCGGCCTGCAACATGCCGGCACGCGTTCGGGCCTCGTGACCATGGGGGACGGCTGGATCAATCCGGCGCAGGTGAAGCTCGTCGGCGATGCGGTGCGGGCGGCCTGCGACAAGGCCGATGGCTCCGCTGACGCGCTGGTGCAAAATCCCGTGGCCTGCAAGGCGGCGTTCAAGGCGGAGAGATTGCGCTGTGATAGCGGCAAGACGGGCGATCAGTGCCTCACCGATGCGCAGATCAAGGCCGTGAACACGCTGCACGCGACCTACAAATTTCCGTTCCCGCTCGCCAACGGCCTCGACGATTATCCGGGCTGGGGCGTCTCGGGCGAGGATACGCCGTCGGTCGGGCCGACCGGCGGCTGGGTTGCGTGGTGGCTCGGCACCGCGCCGCCGGCGCAGCCACCCGCGCCCAACAACGGCATCGCCTGGATCTACGACGCCGGCGGCATTCAATATGTGTTCGCGCGCGACCCCAAGCTCGATGTGACGACCTACAAGGTCGAGGAGCACAAGGCACGGCTGCTTGAGGTCTCGAACCTCATGGACTCGACCAATCCCGACCTCAGCCGCTTTCGCGAGCGCGGCGGCCGGCTGATCATGCTCGAGCACATGGCCGATTACGCGCAGAGCCCCTATGCCGGCATCCGTTATTTCGAGAGCGTCGAGCGCCTGATGGGCTCGGCGACGACGGAGTTGTTCGCAAGGCTCTACACGGCGCCAGGCGTCGACCATGTCGGTTCCGGCGCGCCGGCCAATGTCGACATGCTGAGCGTGCTGGTCGACTGGGTCGAGAACGGCAAGGCGCCCCGCGATCTCGAGGTCAGCGAGCAGAAGGTCGAGGCGCCGTCCTTCGCGGCCGTCCGCGCGCTGCCGCYGTGCCGCTGGCCGGCCTGGCCGCATTACAATGGCGGCCCGGTGACGGAGGCTGCGAGCTTCTTCTGCGCTCCGTAGGCCTTCACCTCTCCCCGCTTGCGGGGAGAGGTCGGAAT
>NZ_JBFULT010000423.1:0-6674 GCF_054049755.1 Bradyrhizobium sp. P5_C11_2 | reverse complement strand
GCCATGATCCGCTACGCCTTCAGCAATTCGTCGAACGGCTGGCTGGAGCTGCAATGGTACATGTTCGCCATCCTCGTGATGTTCGGCGCGTCCTACACCTTCAAGCGCAATGAGCATGTGCGGGTCGAGATCTTCTATTTGACGCTTTCGGAGCGCGGCCAGCTCTGGCTCGACATGATCGGCACGCTGTTCTTCCTGATCCCCTCCTGTCTGCTGCTCGCCTATCTGTCGTGGCCGTTCTTCATGCAGGCCTACAATGTCGGCGAGGTGTCGGGCAATGCCGGCGGCCTGATCCGCTGGCCGATCAAGTTCGTGATCCCTGCCGGCTTCGTCCTGCTGGCGCTCCAGGGTGTTTCCGAAGTCATCAAGCGTATCGCGGCTCTCCAGGGCTATGTCACGATCGACGCCAAGTACGAGAGGCCGACCCAATGATTACGCTGGAGATGATGCCGCCGATGATGTTCGGCGGCCTGGTTCTGGCGATGCTGATCGGCTTCCCCGTGGCGTTCACGCTGGCGGCGGTCGGGCTCTCGTTCGGCTTCCTCGCCATCCATCTCGGATTCTTCGACCTCAACTTCCTCCAGGCGATTCCCGGCCGCGTGTTCGGCAGCGTGCTCTCCAACGAGCTCCTGCTCGCGATTCCCTTCTTCACCTTCATGGGCGCGATCCTGGAACGATGCGGCCTCGCCGAGGACATGCTGGATTCGATGGGCCAGCTGTTCGGCCCGATCCGCGGCGGCCTCGGCTACTCCGTCATCATCGTCGGCTTCATCCTCGGCGCCATCACCGGCACGGTGGCGGCCCAGGTCATCGCCATGGCGATGATCTCGATGCCGGTGATGATCCGCTACGGCTACAACATGCGCTATATCACCGGCGTGCTCGCCGCCTCCGGCACGATCACGCAGCTGGTGCCGCCCTCGCTGGTGCTGATCGTGCTCGCCGACCAGCTCGGCAAGTCGGTCGGCGACATGTATCTCGGCGCCTGGGGCCCCTCGGTGTTCCAGATCATGCTGTTCGCCGGCTACACCTTCGTGCTCGGCCTGATCAAGCCGGACCACGTGCCGCCGGTGCCGAAGGAAGCGCGCACGCTGACCGGCTGGGCGCTGTGGAAGAAGTGCCTGATGGGCATCATCCCATCGGCGGTGCTGATCTTCGTCGTGCTCGGCACCATGATGATGGGCCTTGCGACCCCGACGGAAGCCGGCGCGATGGGTGCGATCGGCGCCATCGTGCTCGCCGCGATCCATCACAAGGACTTTTCCTCGGCAGGCCGCAAGATCCTGATCCTCGGCATCGTCGCCGCCGGCGTTGGCACCATCGTCGCGATGCTGTTCACCGAGAACCTGATCTTCAGGCTCGCGTTCGCGGTCACCTATCTCGCCGTGACCTGGATCTGCATCGAGGCCGCGCGCATCCCCGACCTGCGCGACCTGATCAAGCAGGGCTACGAGACCACCATGCGCATCACCTGCATGGTCACCTTCATCCTGATCGGCTCGACCTGCTTCTCGGTGGTGTTCCTGGGCGTCTCCGGCGGCGTCTGGCTCGAGCACCTGCTGACCTCGCTGCCGGGCGGCGTCTGGGGCTTCCTGATCTTCATCAACCTCTTCATCTTCTTCCTGGCGTTCTTCCTCGACTTCTTCGAGATCGCCTTCATCATCCTGCCGATGATCGCGCCGATCGCGCAGAAGGTCCTCGCGCCGGTGGTGGGGCCGGATGCGGCGCTGATCTGGTTCGGCGTGATGCTCTGCGTCAACATGCAGACCTCGTTCCTGCATCCGCCGTTCGGCTTCGCGCTGTTCTATCTGCGCGGCGTGGCGCCGAAGGAAGTGAAGAGCTCCGATATCTATTGGGGCGCGATCCCCTGGATCGGCCTGCAGATGATCATGGTCCTGCTCGTGATCGTCTTCCCGGTCACGGTGACGGGCCTGCTCGACAAGCCGCTCAATGTCGACCTCGACAAGGTCAAGATCGAGGTGCCGCAGATCGACCTGCCGCCGCTGGACCTGGGACCACCGCAGAAGTAGCGGCCGCGCTTTCTTCCTTCTCCCCTTGCGGGAGAAGGTGGCGCGCGTAGCGCGCCGGATGAGGGGTTGCTTCCGCGCACTCAACTGAGAATAGGACTCGCCGAGGCAATCCCTCACCCGTCTCGCCGCTATCGCCCATAGCCGATGCAAAGCATCGGCGTTATAAGGACGGCGGCCGAAGGCCGCCTATGCCACCCTCTCCCACAAGGGGAGAGGGTTTGGCGGCGCGCGTGACAAGCGCGGCAAACACGGGCATACCGGGCCATCCTCCAATTGATGGACCGCCGCGCATGTCCCGATCGTACTTTGCTCCGTCGCTGTTCGCTTCGCTCTGGCTGGCATGTGCCGCAACAATGGCGCACGCGGAACCGATCGCCGAGATCCATGCGCTGGCGCAAAAGGAGCAGCAGCCGCTGCTCGACACGCTGCGCGATCTCGTCAGCATCGAATCCGGCAGCAAGGACATCGACGGCCTGAACCAGATCGCCGAGCGCGTTGCCGGCCAGCTCAAGCAGCTCGGCGGCACGGTGGAGATCCTGCAACCCACCGACGTCTATCGCCTCGACGACACGCCCGAGAAGATCGGCCCGGCCGTGCACGCCGTGTTCAAGGGCACCGGCAGTAAGAAGATCATGCTGATCGCCCACATGGACACGGTGTACCTGAAAGGCATGTTGAAGGACCAGCCGTTCCGCATCGACGGCGACAAGGCCTACGGCCTCGGCATTTCCGACGACAAGCAGGGCGTCGCGCTCATTCTCCATACCGTGGCATTGCTGCAGAAACTAAGCTTCAAGGATTACGGCACACTCACGGTGCTCACCAATGGCGACGAGGAGATCTCCTCGCCCGGCTGGCGCAGCACCATCACCAAATTCGCCGCGGATCAGGACGTGGTGTTCTCGTTCGAGGGCGGCGGCACCGACGGCACGCTGCGCCTCGCCACCAGCGGCATCGGCTCCGCCTATCTCACGGTGCAGGGCAAGTCCTCGCATGCGGGCGCACGGCCCGAGGGCGGCATCAACGCGCTGTACGAGCTCTCGCACCAGGTGCTGCAGATGAAGGACCTGTCCAAGCCCGAACAGGGCCTGAAGCTGAACTGGACGGTCTCCAAGTCCGGCACCAACCGCAACGTGATCCCTGCCGAAGCCACGGCCCAGGCCGATGCGCGTGCGCTCAAGGTGGCGGATTTCGACGAGTTGCAGAAGGCGCTGCAGGAGAAGATCAAGAACCGCCTGCTCCCCGACTCCAAGGTCGACCTGAAATTCGAGGTGCGTCGCCCGCCGCTCGAGGTCGACGACGCCTCGCGCCGCGTCGCGGCCTACGGCAAGAGGCTCTATCAGGAGCTCGGACTGTCCCTCAAGGTCGACGAGAAGGCGACCGGCGGCGGCACCGATGCCGCGTTTGCCGCGCTCAAGACCAATGGAGCCGTCGTGGAAGGCATGGGCCTGTCGGGCTTCGGTGCGCACTCCAACGATGCCGAATATGTGCAGATCAACAGCATCGTGCCGCGTCTTTATCTGGCGACACGCATGATCATGGACCTGTCCACCGGCAAGCTGAAATAGCCGCCGCTTTTCTTCCTTCTCCGCTTGCGGGAGAAGGTGGCGTAGGCCGCCTTTGGCGGCCGTCCTAAAGTGGCCGCCGAAGCGAAGCTCGGCTACGGCGCCGGATGAGGGGTCCTCCCCGCGCACGCATCTGCGAGAGACAGACTCGCAGAGACAGACCCCTCACCCGTCTCGCCGCTAGCGCCATAGCCGATGCAAAGCATCGGCGTTATGAGGACGGCGGCCGAAGGCCGCCTATGCCACCCTCTCCCACAAGGGGAGAGGGTGCAGTGTCAGTGCCGCACTGGTTTCACCCCAGCGTCGCCCGCTTTCTCCGCCAGCCTGAACCGCAGCGTGAACTGTGCGCCGCCGTCCGGGAGATTTTCCACCGCAACGGTCGCGGCATGATCATCCGCGACGGCGCGCACGATCGACAGCCCGAGGCCCGCGCCGTCGGTACGCTGGCGGTCGGCGCGCCAGAAGCGCTGGAAGATCAGGTCGCGCTCGGCCTCCGCAATGCCAGGGCCGCGATCGCGCACATGCACCGAACCGTCGTCGCGCACCTCGACGTCGACCGACGTGTCCGTCGCGGTGAACTTGATGGCGTTTTCGGCGAGGTTGAAGATCGCGCGCTGCAGCATCTCGGAATTGCCGTGGATCATCACCGGCGCATCCGTGCCCTTGAGCGCGATGTCCTTGTGGCGGGCGAGCGCGAACGGGGCGATCGCGCCGACCACCTCGGCGCAGACCGCGCGCAGGTCGGCGGTCTCGCCGGGATCGAGCACCAGCGTGTCGAGCTCGGCGATCTCCAGGAGCTGGGCGACGATCCGGCTCATGCCCTCGATGTCGGCATGCAGCACCTCGCGCGCGGCGCCGTCATGAAGCGTCTCGATCCGCGTGCGCAGGATCGCGAGCGGCGTGCGCAATTGATGGGCGGCATCGGCCGTGAACTGCCGCTGCACCCGAAAGCCGTCCTCGAGGCGGTCCAGCGCCTGGTTGACGGCGGTGACGAGCGGCATGATCTCGCGCGGGATCTGTTCGGTGGGCAGGCGGATGTCGGTGCGCGACGGACCGATATTGCTCGCCTCCTCCGAGGCCTTCCACAACGGCGCGACCGCGCGACGGAAGATGATGATGTCGGCCGCGAGCAGGATCAGCAGGATCGGGATGGTGATCCATCCGACCCGCCGGAAGAAGTTCGAGACGATGTCGTCGATGATGACGTCGCGATGGGAGAGATCCTCGGCAACGCGGATGCGCACCAATTTGCCGTCGATGATGCGGGTGACGCCGGCGCCGGAAATCGTCTCGGACAGCGTCGGCGCCGCAGCGGCTGCGCCGGTCTTGCGGCGCGATGAAAACAGCAAGCGGCCGTCGGCATCGCGGATGTCATACAGATAACGGCCATAGGCCTCCGAGTAGAGGCCCTTGAGACTGTCAGGCAGGTTGAACGTCAAGAGGCCGTCCGGCTGCGCGACGATGCGCTCGGCGAGCACTTCGGCCTGCGCGCGCATGGCGTCGCGGTGCAGCTGGTCGATCTCCGAATTGAGCAGCCAGAACAGCACCAGCGGCAGGAAGATCGCGACCATTGCGACCGCGACGATGTGCATGAAGACGATGCGCGAGATCAGCGATTTGAAGGTCGGCGACCTCTGCGGCACGCTATTTCTCCTCGGCCATGAGATAGCCGACGCCGCGAATGGTGTGGATCACGACCTTGGCGCCGTGCTCGGCAAGCTGCTTGCGCAGCCGCGACACATAGACCTCAACCGCGTTGGAGGCGACCTCGCCTTCGAGGCCGAAGATGTGGTCCTCGACGTTCTTCTTCGGCACCACCCGCCCCTGCCGGCGCAACAGGATCTCCAGCACCGACGCCTCGCGCGCGGAGATGATCCGCGGCTGGTCGTCGATGAAGATCTGGCGGCTTTCGGTGTCGTAGACCAGGTTGGCGAGGCGCAGCGAACGCCCGAGCAACTGGCCCGGGCGGCGCAGGATCGCCTCCAGCCGCGCCACCAGCTCCTCCATGGCGAACGGCTTTGCGAGGTAGTCGTCCGCGCCGCTGCGCAGGCCGCTGACGCGGTCCTGCAAGCCGCCGCGCGCGGTCAGCACCAGCACCGGCAGCGGATCGGTCTGGCGGCGCAGCTCGCGCAGCACCGACAGGCCGTCGCCGTCGGGCAGGCCGAGATCGAGGATCATCGCGGCATAGTTGACGTTGCGCACCGCCTCGCGCGCCTCGGCTGCGGTGCTGACGATGTCGCTCTCATAGCCGGCCGCCGAAAGCCCGCTGGCCACGAGCCGCGACAGCTCGGCATTGTCCTCGACGATCAGAAGGCGCATCGCAATCTCGCCGGATGTTCCGGTGTCACCACACGGCTCGCGCCGCTTCCTCGCTCTCTTCCACCATCCGTCCGGTTTCAGCCAGCAAAAAGGCAAACATCGCCAGCCTTTTCGTACCTGTCAGGTTCGCGTAAGGCAATTTGGAGGCCCCTGATGCGGCCGCGCGGTCGGCTGTTGAGCCGCAAGCCTATCAGCGCTTAAGAGGCACGCCTGGCATTCGCGAATAGGCAGGTTGTCGTCTGCTTGTTGGCGCGTCGCGAAGCGCAAAACCCCGGAGCCTTCGCTCCGGGGCCTTGCACGCGATAGGTGACGCGATCAGCTCTGCGACCGCCGCGCCATGAAGATGTCGTATCCGACCTCGGCGACCTGGAACCAGGAATAGCTGTCGTTGGAGAATTTGGTGAGGGACTCGTACACCTTCTTGAAGTTGGGGTTGGTCGCCGAGACCTCGTCATGCAGCTCCTTGGCCGCCTTGTAGCAGGCATCCATGATCGGCGGCGAGAAGGCGTGCAGCTTGGTATTGTTGGCGAGCAGCTTCTTCAGCGCCAGCGGATTGGCCTGGTCGTAGCGCGCCATCATGTAGTTGTTGGCGTAATGGCCGGCCTGTGTGAGCACGCTCTGGTAATATTTCGGCAGCGCGTTCCACTTGTCGAGGTTGACGAAGGCCAGCAGCATCGGGCCGCCCTCCCACCAGCCGGGATAGTAGTAGTGCGGCGCGATCTTGTAGAAGCCGAGCTTCTCATCATCGTAGGGGCCGACC
>NZ_JBFULT010000422.1:0-6674 GCF_054049755.1 Bradyrhizobium sp. P5_C11_2 | reverse complement strand
CGAGAGATCACGCGGTATGGGTCCCGGCCTTCGCCGGGACGACGATGGAGTTTCAGGCAGCGCGCTCGCCCCTCACGCGCCCGCGGGCACCTGGTCCAGAAATCCCGTCACGCTCCTGATCCGCCCGTCCTTCAGCACGGCAAAATCCGTCCCCTTGATCGGGCTGTCGACGCCGTCCGGGCCGAGGCCCCACGAGAAACGAACGTGGTCGCCGTAGCCGTTGGGCTCGCCGAGCAGCTTGAACTTGAACTCGGGAAAGCGCTGCTGCACGCCCGCGATCAGCGCGTCGACGCCGTCATGGCCGTCGCCCGTCATCAGGGGATCGACATAGCTCGCATCCGCCGTCCAGTTCGCGCTCAGCAGTTCGCGCCGGCGGCTGGCCGTGCGCTCGTTCCAGAGATCGATATAGCGGCGGGCGATGGCGGCGGGATCGGTCATGGTGTTCTCCTTCGATGGCGCCGTTGGTTCGGCTGACCGTCACTATCGAAGGTTCACGCGCGCCGATCGATTACCTCTGAGGTCATCAGCGCGCGAAAAAAATGAAGCGCGATGATGGTCTCATCGCGCTTCATTCGCATGCGACTAGTTCGCGAAAATTACTTCGCCGCGGTCACCATGATCTCGACCGTGTATTGCGGCGCGGCCAGCTTGGCTTCGACGGTGGCGCGGGCCGGGGTGTTGCCGGGCGAGACCCAGCCGTCCCACACCGCGTTCATCTCGCCGAAGGTCTTCATGTCGGTGATGTAGATCGTGGCCGAGAGCAACTTTGACTTGTCGGTGCCGGCCTTGGCGAGATGGCCGTCGATGGTCTTCAGGATGTCCTGGGTCTGCTTGGTCACGCTTTCGCCGGCCGCGTTGCTCGCGACGACACCGGCGAGATAGACGGTGTTGCCGTGCACGACGACCTGGCTCATGCGCGGGCCGGTTTCAAAACGCTGAATGCTCATTGGGAGTCTCCTATGAATGGCGGCCCTGTCTAGCGCAGCGCCTTGCGCTATGCCACCCCAGGCACGCATGCGTTGCCAGGCACGCATGCGTTGCCAGGCACGCATGCGTCGTCCGCGATGCATGCGCGGCCTTACGGAAACCGGCTGAAGAACGTCCAGATCGTCTCGGCGCCGTCGATGTCGTTGTTCTGTGGCCCGAGCAGGCGCGCCGCAATCTTCGGGAAGCGGGCATCCGGCGCGAATCCGGGCATGCGGTGGCCGCCATGGTTGACGCGATAGAGCACGACGTCGTGCCCGCTGGGGCAGTGCGAGGAGACCCGTGTCACGGTGGTCTGGTCCGCGGGCGCACTATTGGGCAGGTCCGTCACCGCGGCGTCATCGGTGTCGCAGCCATTGAGCTTGCGCCAGAACGCCAGCGTCTCCTCGGTCGACCAGAATCCGTCTGCGGCATAATAGCTCGATCCGCGTCCGCCCTCGTAGGGCACCAGCGGGTCGGCCGTGCCGTTGATGATCAGCATCGGCAGCGGCCGCGACGGATGGCAGGTGACCGCGGCCTCCTCGGTGAGATTCATGATCACGCTCGCGCCGGCCGCGAACAGATCGGCGCGGGCGCAGACGAGCGTCATCGCCATGGCGCCGCCGTTGGACACGCCGGCGACGTAGACGCGCTTCGCATCGGCGGTGCCGTCGGCCACGAGCTTGCCGACGAGCTTTGCGATGAAGGCGATGTCATCGGTGCCCGGAGGCGGTCCACGCAGCGCGGGTCCCGCCTTCGTCCTCGCATCGGCCCAGGCATTGTTGAGCCCGTCGGGAAAGACCACGGCGAGGCCTTCGCGCTTTGCGACCTGCGGCCAGGCCGTCCGCGCCACCATGTCGGCGCCGCGCTGGGTCTTGCCGTGCAGCACGATCACGAGCGGAGCCGGCTTCTTCGCCGGCAGTAGCGCGGTGTAGGAGCGCTTCACGCCGCCGACGTCGATCGTATCGGCGGATGCGGCCGACGCGGCGGCCACTGCCGCGATGAGCGCCCCGATGCGGATCCAGTGTCGCACTAGCCCACCGCTTTCGCCGCGGCGCGGCCGGCATTGCGGCCCGAGAACAGGCAGCCGCCGAGGAACGTGCCTTCCAGCGAGCGATAGCCGTGCACGCCGCCGCCGCCGAAGCCCGCGGCTTCGCCGACCGCGTAGAGCCCGGGAATGACCTTGCCCGCTTCGCCGAACACGCGTGCGTCGAGATCGGTCTCGAAGCCGCCCAGCGTCTTGCGGGTGAGGATGTTGAGCTTGACCGCGATCAGCGGCCCATGGGCGGGATCGAGGATGCGGTGCGGGGAGGCGGTGCGGATCAGTCTGTCGCCGATATAGCGCCGAGCATTGTGGATGTTCATCACCTGCGCATCCTTGACGTAAGCGTTGGCGATCTCGCGGTCGCGCGCCTCGATCTGCATCCTCACCTCGTCGAGCCTGAGCAGGTCGTTGCCGGCGAGCGTGTTCATCGCCGCAACGAGGTCCTCGAGCTTGTCGCGTACGATGAAGTCGACACCGTGGCGCTTGAACGCCTCCACCGGCGCCGGCGCGCCCTTGTTGGTGGCGCGGCGCAAGGTCATGCGCCAGCTCTTGCCCGTGAGGTCGGGATTCTGCTCCGATCCCGACAGCGCAAATTCCTTCTTGATGATGCTCTGCGTCAGAATGAACCAGGAATAATCATGGCCGGTGGACATGATGTATTGGAGCTGGCCGAGCGTGTCGGAACCGGGAAACAGCGGCGCCGGCAGCCGCGTGCCGGTGGCGTCGAACCACATCGAGGACGGGCCGGGCAGGATACGGATGCCGTGGCGCGGCCAGATCGGCGACCAGTTCTGGATGCCCTCGACATAATGCCACATGCGGTCGCGGTTGATCAGCCGCGCGCCGATCGCTTCCGTGATGCCGATCATGCGGCCGTCGACATGTTCGGGCACGCCGGAGATCATGAATTTCGGCGGCTCGCCGAGCCGCTTCGGCCAGTTCTGCCGCACCAGATCATGATTGCCGCCGATGCCGCCGGAGGCGACGATCACGGCCTGTGCCTTCAGCGCAAACTCGCCGACCAATTTGCGCGACGAGCTCTTGCCGCGCTCGACGGGATCGGCTGCGAGAACGGCGCCGCTGACGCCGTCGACAGTACCGTTGGTGACGGACAGCGCATCGACGCGATGGCGGAACTTGAAGGTGATCCGCCCGCTGTTCGCCGCCTCGCGCGCGCGGCGCTCGAACGGCTCGACGATGCCGGGCCCGGTGCCCCAGGTGACGTGAAAGCGCGGCACCGAATTGCCGTGGCCCATCGCGTCATAGCCGCCGCGCTCGGCCCAGCCGACCACGGGGAAGATGCGATGGCCCATGGCGCGCAGCCAGTCGCGCTTCTCGCCTGCGGCGAACGCCACATAGGCCTCGGCCCATTGGCGCGGCCAAAAATCCTCGTCGCGGTCGAAGCCGGCGGTGCCGAGCCAGTCCTGCATCGCGAGCTCGAAGGAATCCTTGATGCCGAGCCGGCGCTGCTCCGGCGAATCGACCAGGAACAATCCGCCGAACGACCAGAACGCCTGGCCGCCGAGCGACTGCTCGCCTTCCTGGTCGACGACGATCACGCGCTTGCCCGCATCGGCGATCTCGGTGGCAGCCACCAGTCCCGACAGTCCCGCGCCGACAACGATGACGTCCGCCTGCTCAGTCATGAGTTCCCCCCTGTAGTTGCCCGGATTGAAGCCAGCGGTTGGAGCTGAGATCAAGGGTGTGGCGGATAAGACATCGTTAACTTGTTCCACATTGGGACCGAGCCGGCCCGAGTGCAGCGCGGACGCAACACTGGATTTGAATTTGTTTTGAGCGGGCCGGCGTGCCTAGACAAAACCACGGTTACGACAGACGCTAGCTGAGCATCACCACCTGACACGCAGATTCGAATTCGACTGGGGCGGGGGACAATGAAGTTTCTGACGGGGTTGCTTGCGGCGGTTCTCCTGATCGCGGGCATGGGGGCTTCTCAGGCGGTGGTTCGGATCGCGGATGATCGCGGCGGCCGGATCGGAACCTACGTCGACAGGTACCAGGATTTGCGCCAATCCGGCGACACCGTCATCATCGACGGCCTCTGCGCCTCCGCCTGCACCATCGTCCTCGGCGCCATCCCGCGCGACCGCATCTGCGTGACCTCGCATGCCACGCTCGGCTTCCACGCCGCCTGGGATTTCGGCAGCAACGGCCGTGCCGTCACCAATTCCGAGGCGACCCAGATGCTCTACGCGATGTACCCGTCGCAGGTGAAACGCTGGATCATGCAGCGCGGCGGCCTCACCCCGCACATGCTCTTCCTCAGGGGCAAGCAGCTCCAGGCCATGTACAAGCCCTGCTACCTCGACGCGCAGGCCTCGACGATCAAGCCGCAGCGCCGGTCTCTCCCGCAAGTGGAACAGCTCGAATCCGCCCGGGGCCAGCTTCTGCACTGACATCCTCAGCATGACCGGATCGTTTTAGCCCGCCAGCGGCGCCTTGCCCGCAGGCGGGCTAAAGCTTATCTGAGAACCCGGGAACCGGGGCCTTCGCCCCGATCGGTGTCATGGCTCAACCACTGCACTCCGCTCATCCGGTATCGGACAATTCGCCCACTGCCGGCCGGACGCCGGCCGTGCTGCTGTTCGCGGGTGCAGGGATCGGCGGGCTCGTCGTGATCGGCGCACTCGCGCTGTGGTTCCACTACGGCACCCAAGTGTTCTTCGAAATGATCAGGACCGGCTTTGCCGCCTGTTTCTGATCCGCGACAGGAAGTCGTCCGCCCATGAGCTCCGCCACCCGCCCGCTGGTGATTGCAACCGCCTTCGCCGCAAGCCTCGTCGTCGGGCTCCTGGTCATGTTCTGGGCCATGGGCGGGGTGAGCAAGGTGGCGCAGCCGGCCGCGATCGGGGGCCCGTTCCAGCTCACCGACCAGAACGGCAAGACCGTCACCGACAAGAGCCTCAAGGGCAAGCCGACCCTGATCTTCTTCGGCTACACCCATTGCCCCGACGTCTGTCCGACCTCGCTGTTCGAGATCTCGGAAGTGCTGCGCGTGATGGGCAAGGACGCCGACAAGGTCAACGCCATCTTCATCTCGGTCGATCCCGAGCGGGACACCCAGGCGGCGATGAAGGATTATCTCTCGAGCTTCGATCCGCATCTCGAGGGCCTCGGCGGCGATCCCGCCGACATTGCCAAGGTCATCACGTCCTACCGGGTCTACGCCAAGAAGGTCCCGACCAAGGACGGCGACTACACCATGGACCACACCGCGCTGATCTACCTGATGGACCGCGACGGCAGGTTCGTCTCGCCGTTCAACCTGAAGCGCACGCCTGAAGAGGCCGCGACCGAGCTGAAGCGGTATCTCTGAGAAGAACTCGGTCGAGCCACGAGCTCCCCTGCACCTCACCCGCCTGCGGGAGAGGCATAGGCCGCCTTTGGCGGCCGTCCTCTAAGACGCCGAGGCAAAGCCTCGGCTATGGCAAAGCGCCGGGTGAGGGCTCTCTCCTCTTGGGGATTGTCCCGACGTGGAGACACCCCTCTCCCCGAGCCTCTCCCGCAAGCGGGAGAGGGGGCGCACCTCTGCCCAGGCCACAATCCCCGCTCGCGTTCCCGGCCGGATGGTCTATAAGGCCCTCCGATCCCAATGAAATTCGTTCATTTCCCGCCGATGGCCGCATCGCGACAGGTAAAATCGCTCCAGATCTTGCGCCGTGTCCTGCTTGGGCTGGCCGTCGGCGCTTGCCTGTTCCCGGGTCTGCCCGGCGCGAAGGCCCAGACCCCGGCCAAGCAGCCTTCCGTGGCGCCCCAAGGAACTCCTCAAGGGACGCCTCAAGGGACGCCCCAGGCCACCCCGCGGGTTGCGCCCCAGGCGGCCCCCCAGGCCGTGCCCAGCTTCTGGGACCCGCGGCGGCGGCCCGAGCGGCCGGACCTGTCGCGCCTGACCGTGATCCGTTTCCTGACCGAGACCGACTATCCGCCGTTCAACTACACCGGCGCCGACGGCAATCCGGCCGGCTTCAACGTCGATCTCGCCCGCGCGCTGTGCGAGGAGATCAAGGTGACCTGCACGGTGCAGATGCGCCGCTTCGAGACGCTGGTCGATGCGCTCGCCTCCAACCGGGGCGACGCCATCATCGCCTCGATGGCGGTGAGCCCGCAGCTCCGCGCCCGTGTCGATTTCACCGATCCCTATTACCGCGTGCCCGCGCGCTTCGCCTCGCGCAAGGACGCGGTGATGCCGGAGATCCGCCCGGAATATCTCGAGGGCAAGAAGGTCGGCGTCATCGCGGGCTCGGCGCATGAAGCCTATCTGAAGGCGATGTTCACCGATGCCGAGCTGCACGCCTATCCCAATGACGACGCCATGCGCGCCGCCTTGCGCAAGGGCGAGGTCGATTTCATCTTCGGCGACGCCATCTCGCTGGCGTTCTGGATCAACGGCACCGATTCGGGCGACTGCTGCGCCTTCTCCGGCGGTCCCTTCGTCGAAAGCCGCTTCTTCGGCGAGGGCATCGGCATTGCCGTCCGCAAGGGCAACGACGTGCTGCGCCAGGCCCTGAACTGGGCGATGTTCCGCGTCTGGGAAAAAGGCCGCTACACCGACCTGTGGCTGCGGTATTTTTCGGTGAGCCCGTTTTAGTCATCCAACCCCGTCATTCCGGGGCGCGCGAAGCGTCATTCCGGGGCGCGCGAAGCG
>NZ_JBFULT010000421.1:0-6687 GCF_054049755.1 Bradyrhizobium sp. P5_C11_2 | reverse complement strand
GAGGAGGGACGCTGCGTCCCTCACCCACGGGACGTCGCCCCCCTCACGCCTTGCCGTCGATCTCCGCGAACACCTCGCGCGCGATCCGGAAGCTGTCGACCGCGGCCGGCATGCCGCCATAGATCGCGACCTGCATCAAAATCTCGCGGATCTCGTCGCGGGTTACGCCGTTGGTCAGCGCGCCCTTGAGATGCGCGCGAAACTCGTGCTGGCGGTTGAGGATCGCGATCATGGCGATGTTGAGCATGCTGCGGGTCTTGCGCGGCAGTTCCTCGCGGCCCCACACCGTGCCCCAGCAATATTCGTTGAGCATCTCCTGGAACGGACGGTTGAAGTCGTCGACGTTCTTCAGGGCATTGTTGACATAGGCTTCCCCCAGCACCGCCTTGCGAACTTCCAGCCCCTTGTCGTGCATTTTCTTGTCCATGGCGTTCCCTTTGTTTCCCTTGGATGGCGTCGCGGAAATTACGGGGTTGAGCCGGGCCAGTCACGTCCTCGTGTTATGCGGGAAAAGGGGTAGGTCCCGTACAGGAACGGATGCCTCAGTGCTGCCGTTGTGGTACGCTTCTCTCTACCGGGCAACCTGGAGAGCTGATTGAACGGCGTCACCCCCGACCCGTCAGACCCGAACCGCGATGGCGACGCTCTGTCGCGGCTGAAGCTGGCGCAGGCCCTCGCACGGGCGACCTATGCCATCGCGTGGGAGCGTGTCTGGCCGACTCTGGCGCGTCTTCTGACCGTCGTGGGCCTGTTCCTGGTGGTGTCCTGGGCCGGTCTGTGGCTGGCGCTGCCCTTCGTCGTCCGCGCCATCGGTCTCGTCATCTTCGCCGGCCTCGCCGCCGCCGCAGCGTTCCCGCTGGTGGGCTTCCGCTGGCCGAGCCGCGAGCAGGCGCTCGCCCGGCTCGATCGTGGCTCCGGCATCCGTCACCGCCCGGCCACCACGCTCACCGACACGCTGAGCTCGCAGGACCCGGTCGCACAGGCGCTGTGGCAGGCGCAGCGCGAGCGCACGCTCGCCTCCCTCAAGCGCATCCGCGCCGGTCTGCCGCGTCCGCGCCTCGCGCTGCACGATCCCTGGGCGCTGCGCGCGCTGGTCATGGTGATGCTGGTTGCGACCTTCTTCGCCGCCGGCGACGAGCGCGCGATGCGCCTCGGCGCCGCCTTCGACTGGAACGGCGTGCTGGCGCCGGCCAATATTCGCGTCGATGCCTGGGTCACTCCGCCGCTCTACACCGGCAAGCCGCCGGTCATCCTGTCGGCCGCCAACAAGGAGGCCGCGGCGCTGCCGGCTAGCGGCCCGCTCGCCATTCCCGCCGGCTCGACCCTGATCGTGCGTTCCTCCGGTGGAAGCCTCGATGTCGCCGTCTCCGGCGGCCTCAAGGAGGTCGCGCCTACTGAAGCCACGCCCAAGGGCACCAACGAGAAGCATTTTGCCATCACCGGCGACGGCACCGCGCATGTCCGCGCGCCCTCCGGCCAGCCGCAATGGGCCTTCACGGCAACGCCGGACCGCCCGCCGACGATTGCGCTCGCCAAGGATCCGGAGCGCCAGGCCCGCGGCGCGCTGCAGCTCTCCTACAAGATCGAGGACGATTACGGCGTCACCGGTGCCGAGGCGCAAATCGCCCTGCGCCCTGCCGACGCCAAGCCTTCCGACGCCAAGCCTTCCGACGTCAAGCCTTCCGGCACCAAGGACGCCGACACCAAGGCGGCCGCGCGCCCGCTGTTCCAGCCGCCGCAATTCCCGCTGGTGCTGCCGAACGCGCGCACCCGCAACGGCATCGGTCAGACCGTCAAGGACCTCAGCGAGGACCCCTATGCCGGCGCCGACGTCACGCTGACGCTCACCGCCAAGGACGAGGCCGGCAACGAGGCGCGAAGCGAGCCCTTCAACATGCGGCTGCCCGAGCGTCTGTTCACGAACTCGCTCGCGCGTGCGCTGATCGAGCAGCGCCGCATCCTGGCGCTCGACGCCAACAAGAATTCCGACGTCTACGCCGCGCTCGACGCGCTGATGATCGCGCCCGAATTGTTCACGCCGGATGCCGGTTGCTATCTCGGCCTGCGCAGCCTGGCGCTCCAGCTCGAAGCGGCCCGCACCGACGACGCGATGCGCGAGGTCGTGTCGAGCATGTGGGCGTTCGCGGTCACCATCGAGGACGACGGTGTCGCCGGCAGCGTCAACGCCGCGCTGCGCTCGGCGCAGGATGCGCTCAAGCAGGCGCTTGAACGCGGCGCCAGCGAGGACGAGATCAAGGCGCTGACGCGCAAGCTGCGCGAGGCGAYGGCCGGAAAGGTGCGGGACGTCGCCCGGCGCGCCGAGCAAAATCCGCTGGGACCCCGGCAGCCTTTCCCGGCCGAGGTCCAGCTCATTCTCGACAAGGCCGTCGAGCTGCGCCAGAAGACCCAGCAGGCGACGCCGGAGCAGCTCGAAGAGCTGGCGCAGCAGCAGGATGCATTGCGCCAGCAGCTCCAGGCCTATCGCAAGTCGGCGAACAGCCGGGCCAAGGCGGGGGACGACGGGGCCAATCAATTTACGCGGGACCGGAAATGCGGAAGCTAGCGCGCGTGCCAGTCTTGAGGGCGATGTCGATCGCCTGCCTCGCCCTCCTGTTGGGGGGCCTTCCTGCCGTCGCTGCCCCGCAGGATCAGGATCCTGACGCGCTGCTCGACGGTGCGGAAAAGGCGATGCAGGACGCCGGCGACAACCTCAGGCAGAAGGAGTCCGGGCGCAGCCTGAACAATCAGTCCGATGCCATTCAGAAGCTCGAGGAATACAAGCGGGCGACGGAAAGAAGCCAATCCTCCAATCGCGATCGTTCCTTCATCACCCAGCGCGATCTGGACGAGATGGTGAAGCAGATCGAGAAGCTGGCGCGCGAAGGCAATCGCGAGGCGGCCCAGCGCATGCTGGAGCAGCTGGCGCAGATCATGGAAAATCTCCAGATGGCGCAGCCCGGGCAATCCGGCGACAGCGAGATGGAGCAGGCGCTCAACGAGCTGACCGACATGATCCGCAAGCAGCAGCAATTGCGCGACAAGACCTACAAGCAGGGCCAGGACTCCCGGCGTGACCGCTCGCGCGGCAAGCAGCAGGGCGACCAGTCGATGTCGGACCTGCAGCAGGACCAGCAGGCGCTGCGTGACCGCCTGAAGAAGTTGCAGGACGAGCTCGCCAAGCGCGGCCTCGGGCAAAAGGGACAGAAGGGTCAGAAAGGGCAGCAGGGCCAGCAAGGCGATCCGGGACAGCCCGGCCAGAATGGCGATCAGGACGGTGACCAGGGCGATGACGACGGCGGCCTGGATACGGCCGATGGCGCCATGGGCGACGCCGGCTCCAAGCTCGGCGAAGGCAATGCCGACGGCGCCGTGGATTCGCAAGGCAAGGCGCTCGACGCGCTGCGCAAGGGCGCGCAGAAGATGGCCGAGGCGATGCAGCAGGGTGACGGCGACGGCCAGGGCGACGGTCCCGGCAATCGCGCTGGTCGCCAGCAGAGCGGCGGCAATCAGACCGATCCGCTCGGCCGCCCGCTTCACGGCCGCGAGTTCAGCGACGACTACACGGTCAAGATTCCCGGCGAGATCGACGCCCAGCGCGTCCGCCGCATCCTCGAAGAGCTCCGCCGCCGCCTCGGCGACACCTCGCGCCCGCAGATCGAGCTCGACTATATCGAGCGGCTGCTGAAGGATTTTTGAGTTTCTTGTAGCCCGGCCATCTCCCCAACGTCGTCCCGGCGAAGGCCGGGACCCACAACCCCAGGGAGCAGTTTGGCGAAGATTGGGGTCCGGTACTGCTATCGTTCTTTACAGACAGACCTCGCGGTATGGGTCCCGGCCTTCGCCGGGACGACACCGGGTGTGCGGGGCGATCATCGCGTCACAGCGGCAGTGCTGTAGCCGGATGAGCGAAGCGATATCCGGGACAGCGGTCCCGCATGTCGCTGCACTCATGGGGGCTACAAGAGCGCCCGCTATCCCTTCTTCGCCGCCAGCGCATCCGCCACCGCGGTGCGGATGTCGGCGATCGAGAACGGCTTGGTCACGACGTCGTGCACCAGCGCATTGAGGTTCGAGGCGCGCTCGCGCTGGTCGGCAAATCCGGTCATCAGCAAAATGGTCAGGTCGGGGAAGTCGCGGGCCGCAGCGAGCGCGAGCGCGATGCCGTCCATCACCGGCATCTGGATATCGGTGAGCAGCAGGTCGAACGCGCCGTCCTCGCGGGTCAGGATCTCGAGCGCCTCGGCGCCGTCCTGCGCCGTGACGGTCTCATGACCGTCCATGGCGATGGCGCGCGCGACCAGCGTGCGCATGGATTCCTCGTCGTCGGCGATCAACACTCTGGGCATCGGACCAACCTCACGCGCGGGACCTCGAGCATGATCCGGAAAACTGCGTAGCGGTCTTCCGAAGGATCATGCTCAAATAATAGCCTGGCCGACTATACGCTGCCGCCGGCAATGTCGCGCCGGTTGAAGAAGCGAACGTCGATATTGCGGCCCTCCGGTGGCGGCGAGGCCAGGCGCGACCTGAAGAAGGCGCGTTCGCCGGGCCGCAGCACGGTCTGCTCCAGCACCGTATTCCAGGCGTAGATTTCGGCGCCTTGCGCGTCGCGCACCGCAAAGCGCAAGCGCGGGATGTCGAGCGCCTTCTTGCCTTCGCCGACGATCACGCCCTCGATCACGAGCACCTGCTTACCGTCCACGGTCTCGCTCGAGAGCTTCACGTCCTTGAAGGCCAGCCCGCGCAGGTTCACGTCAAGCCCGACCATTTTGTAAAACGCCGCCGTTTGCGGCAGCAGCCGCACCATGTCGCCGCGCCAGACGACCAAGGCCAGCACCAGCGCGCCCATCGCGGCGCAGGCGGTCGGCAGGCCGACATGGGATTTTCGCGGCGCCGTGGTGGGAGCCATGCGGCTGACCCGCGCGCCGCGGCGACGGAACAGGCTGCGGAACCACGACTGGTGCTGCGCGCCGGCGCCGTCGTCGTCCTCGGCGGCCCGGGCCGCCGCCGCCCAATCGTCCGCGGTTTCCCCGGCGTCCTCGGTCGGCCAGTCGCTGGCGATCGAGGGGCTGTCGACCACCGGGGTCTCGGCGGCACCGTCGTCCTCGGCGTAGGAGTTCCACTGCTCGGCGAGGTCGGATTGGTCGTCGGCCCGGCTGGCCGCGGCCATGGCCGGGACCGACGCCTCCTCGACGGCATCCTCGGGATACGCCATCCAGGTCTCCTTGCAACGGGAGCAGCGGACCGTGCGCCCGTTCGCCCCGAGGCTCGCGAGCTTGATGGCGTAGGATGTCGTACAATAGGGGCAGACGATATGCATGGACGAGCCTTGATGCATGGACGAATCTTGAAGCTACTCTTGACGCGAATCTTGGACGTATCTCGGCGATGACCCGGTGGTGCGAAACCGGGCGCCAAGACGCATCCAAGGATGCTACATGGCGACCGTTAACGAACCGGAAACCATAACGGCCGCAAAACCCGTTGATCGCCTATGGCGGAGCGCCGCGGCCGGCGGTCCGCCCCCTCTCGAACGGAGCTGAGCTTGGTTCGGTTCGAAAATGTCGGATTGCGTTACGGTCTGGGGCCGGAGATTCTGCGCGATCTCAGTTTCCAGATCCCGCCGCATTCCTTCCAGTTTCTCACCGGCCCGTCCGGCGCCGGCAAGACGTCGTTGCTGCGCCTGCTGTTCCTGTCGCACCGGCCGACGCGGGGCCTGGTCAACCTGTTCGGCCACGACGTCTCGCTGCTCGGCAAGGACGAGATCGCCGATTTGCGCAAGCGTATCGGCATCGTGCTCCAGGATTTCCGCCTGCTCGACCACATGACGACGTATGAGAACGTCGCGCTGCCGTTCCGCGTCATGGGCCGCAGCGAGTCGAGCTACCGCAAGGAGGTCATCGATCTCCTGAAATGGGTCGGGCTCGGCGAGCGCATGGATGCGCTGCCGCCAATTCTTTCAGGCGGCGAGAAGCAGCGCGCCGCGATCGCGCGCGCGGTGATCTCGCGACCGCAGCTGCTGCTTGCGGACGAGCCGACCGGCAGCGTCGATCCGACGCTCGGGCGAAGGCTGCTGCGGCTCTTCATCGAGCTCAACAAGTCCGGCACCGCCGTCATCATCGCCACCCACGACATCGCGCTGATGGACCAGTACGAGGCGCGCCGCTTCGTGCTGCATCAGGGACGGCTGCACGTCTATGAGTAAGCCCGACGAACGCGGCGTGCTGGTCGATCTCGGACAGGAGCGTCCGCAGCTTCCGGCCAGGGCGCGCAACATGTCGCCGATCGTGCCGCGCGCCTCGATCCACGGGCGCGCGCTGGTCGCGGTCGTCGCCATCATGACGTTCCTCGCCTCGATGACCACGGGCACGGTGCTGCTGGTCAGCGCCTCCGCCGCGGAATGGCAGTCCGATGTCGCAAGCGAGATCACCATCCAGGTGCGCCCGCAGGCCGGACGCGACCTCGAGCGTGACACCGTGGCGGTGACGGAGGCGATGCGCGCGCAAGCGGGCATCGTCGAGGTCAAACCCTTCACCAAGGACGAGAGCGGCAAGCTGCTCGAGCCATGGCTCGGCACCGGCCTGTCGATGGACGATCTGCCGGTGCCGCGCATGATCATCGCGCGGGTCCAGCCCGGCACGCCGCTCGATCTCGCCGCCCTGCGCAACCGCGTGACCCAGGTGGCCC
>NZ_JBFULT010000420.1:0-6695 GCF_054049755.1 Bradyrhizobium sp. P5_C11_2 | reverse complement strand
ATCACCAGCATCATCGTGGCGTCCGCAAGTCCCGCCGAAGCCGCGCCGAAAATGTGTCCGAGAGGCAGCCCGGCCAGCAGCCCAAGCGGAAACACCAGGATAAGCCAGCGCCCCTTTGAAACGCCGAGCGAGCCAGCCAGCACGCCCATCGCGATCCAGAGAATGACGTCCTGAAGATCGGTGAAGGGATGCAGGGCCCCCATATAGAAGTCGCCGAGCCGGGCCGCGACGATATGTGCCTCGGCTGGGTTCGCCTGCGCGAGCAGGACGGCGGCGCACATCAATACCTGGCCAATTCTCCGTTTCATGCAACGGCTCCGAGGCCGTGCGCGAGGAAGTAGCAGCCGATCCCTGCGATGCCGGCCCCAAGTCCCTGGATGGCGCGCTCGCCGGCGGGCCAGCGCGTCAACGTGCCGATCGCGATGCCGCACAGATGCAAGAGGCCGGTGGCGGTGACAAAGCCGACGCCGTAGGCCAGCGCATTCGCTGCGCGTGGAAGCTCGGCCCCGTGCGCATGACCGTGAAAGATCGCGAAGATCGCAACGACGAGGGCGGCAGCGGGAAAGGGAAGCCGCAGTCGGGCGGCGACAGCCACCCCCAGGATCACAGCCGAAACGGCAATCATCACCTCCGGGACCGGAAGCGGGACATGCAGCACGCCAAGGACCCCGCCGATCGCCATGACGAGCGGGAAGGTGATCGGCAGGATCCAGATTGCCGGGGCGCCGAGTTGCGCACCCCAGATCCCGACGGCCACCATCGCAATCAGGTGGTCGATGCCTGTTATTGGGTGGAGCAGACCGCTGGCGAGGCCGCCGGCGACGCCAGCCTGCTCGTGCGCGAGCGCCGGTTGCGTCAGTGCGAAGGCAACAATCGCAGTCGTGAGGGCTCGGAATATGCGTAGATACATTGTGTGTGCGACTCTCGCTCAGATTGCGGCGAATACGCGCGCCAGGCGGCCGAAGAACCAGAACATCGATATCGACCCGATGACATAGGCCGGGAGGGCCTCGCCCCAGCGCGGAACGACGGCATCAAGTCGTCGGTGCGCCCAGATCAACGCGAGCACGAGGAGGACGAAGGCAAGCTGCCCGATCTCCACGCCGATATTGAAGAACAGCAATGCCGCCGGCAGGAGGCGGTTTTCGAGCCCAAGTCCCGCCAGGGCGCTCGCGAAGCCGATGCCGTGAACCAGACCGAAGGTGAACGCCACGACCCAGGGATAGCGGGCGGTGAGTCCGATTTCGCCGCGCTGCTGTTTGACGATTTCCACCCCGACGAACGCGATGCTGAGTGCGATGCAGGCGTTGAGCGGACGTTCCGGTACGCCGATCACGCCGAATGCTGCCGCAGCAAGCGAAGCGCTGTGTCCGATCGTGAAGGCGGTGATCGTCTTCACCAGACGCCAGCCGCCGCCGACGATCCAGATCAGACCCAGCACGAACAACAAATGATCTGCGCCGAGCAGAATGTGATCGATTCCGTAGTTCACATAGGTCTTGGCCAGTTCGACCCAGGCCTCCAGCGTCGGCGCGCCGGTGCCAAGAACGGAGACGACGGGATTGGCCGTCGAGATCGTGTAGCTGCGCGGCTCGCCCTCGATCGGAATGACCTTGATCAGGACGACCGACATGTTGGAGCCGAGATTGGTGATGGTGATCGAGCCAACCAGCCCCTTCTGGCCGCAGTTCATCTCGGGCAGGCGGAGAAAGCAGTGGGGTGGCATCCGCAGGTCGACCCGCGAGGCGCCGATCGAGGGCTCTATGCTCCAGCGGCCGACAAATGCGCCGGGCCGAACCTCGCGAAACTCGAGCACGCCCATCGCCGCTTCGTGCGCGCTGAGCGCCGATGGCCGGATGAGCGCGGCCAGGACCAGGGTCAAGGCCAGCAGCGCCAATCGCAGATGCCGGATCGCCGTCACTGTTCGTACCGCACCTGGTAGGACGCCTTGAGCCGCTTGACCGCTTCCCAGGCACGCTTGCGGGTTTCTTCCGTATGCCAAATCCTGGCGGCCTCATCCCGAACCTTGTCGAGACTGGCAAGATTTCCCGGACGCTGGGAGTCCAGCCGAGCGACGTGCCAGCCGTCCTTGGATTGCAACAGCCTCCATTCCCCCTGCGGCATCGTCAGCAGCCCGTCACGGAAATCCTCGCCGAACGATGYCGCGAGACTCGCGACCGGCCGGGCGAGGATGGCGCGCGTGAGATTCTGCAGCTCCTCGGATTCGCGCTGCTGGGTGATGTCGTCGAGCTGGCGCTGTGCCGTGGCCTGATCCGTCGGAGGGGTGATGTAGAACGAAACGCGCTCCGGCTCGTCGAAGCGGACGTGGTTCTCCACAAACCACGCCTGCAACTGCTCGTCCGAGGGGCGCGGGACGCGGATCTGGTCGAAGATCAGCAATTGCATCTTGTAGGCAATCCGATCGCGAATCGTCTCGTCGCCGCGGTCCACGGCAAGCGCCTTGCCTTCGCGGTAGAGGATTTCGCTCGCGACCCAGCTGTCGATCATCTTCTGGAGCTGTGCGTCGGAAGGAGCGCGTTCCTTGTCCTCGTCGAAATTGTCGATGAAGGACTGGCGCATCGCCTTGGTCACGGTGATGACCTTCTCGTCCTTGGCGGGCGGGTGCAATACCGCATCGATGCCGAAGATGATCGCTCCCAGCAGAGTGAAGTGCAGCAAGGGTTCGCGCGAGAGCCGCACAAGCACGGAAACTAGAGTACGCGAAGGCTTGGTCGCGCCACGGGCGACGGCGTCCGGATCCGAACCTCCGGCGCGCGATATCGGAAAGGACTGCACTTCAACTGGTGTCGCCGGCATTGACATGTGGTTGTCACAAACTCTCGCACGCGCCGCCGCTTTATGCGGCAGGGCATTTCATCTGTCATCTTCATTCGCACACGCGAGGCGGAAAATGCAACGGACGTGCGCGAGAGGCAAGATGCTCCACGGAAAGTGCGGGCTTGCTCCGGTCCAACACAAATCCTTCACGAAGTTGTATCGTAACTCTGGTCATGATCGCGCCCGCAGGGATTCCGCTCACGCGGCCGGGTGAATTGGTGCTCAATTCCCGGGGGCTCTGCGGTTTCGCGATTTCTGACTTGAATGAGGGGCGATAGATGTTTCCATCTGGCAAGACGATCCTGTTGACCGCCGCATCGGCATCCTTGGCGCTGACGCAGAGCGCTGCAGCCGAGGGCTTTGGGCGCGACGAGCGCCGTGGCAATCCGTATGTCGCCGGCGACATGCACAATCACAATACCTGCACGGATGGTTCGGTTGCCGCCGGCTACACGATCGACCGCGCGGTCGGGCGCGGCACCGCGTCCGCCGGTGGCAACAATTTCGACCTCGACTGGTTCACGCTCGGCAACCACGGCGGTTCCGGCAATCGCGACTGCCGCTTCAGCGACACCAGCGCCAATCTTCCGGGACAAACCACGACGACCTGGAGCCAGACGCTCGGCCAGACCATCGACGGGATCACGATCTCCAGCCTGAAGGGCACCCCGAACGGCAGCGGCACCGGTGCGCAGATGTGGCGCTGGCAGTCGATCCGCGAGGTCGAGTATCCGACCATCGTCGATCGCTCGGCGAAGTACGACAAGGTGCTGATCGAGGGTCTCGAGTGGATCGCGCCCGGCCATGAACACGTCGACGTCGCCGTCATCACCGGGCAGCACCCGCGGAGGGGGACCGGCAACGCGGACAAGATGGCGGAATTCGAATACCGTTTCGACCGCGCCGACACCGATGCGATCGGCCCCGTCATCGACGCCGGTGGCAATCAGCTCTGGACCGGCAAGGACAACGTCAACAACACCGGCACGGCGGGCCACCAGAAGGCGCTCTCCGGCATCAAGTGGTTGCAGGCCAGCTATCCGCTGCAATCCTACGTCATCCCGACCCACACCGAACGCCAGGGACCGTTCAGCTCGACCGCCAACAAAGGCTATAACATCGAGCATTTCCGCGACTTCAACAATGCCGGACCGACGGTTGCGTTCGGCATCGAATCGCCTGGTCACTTTGCCGAAGGCGGTGCCAATGGCGGCTCCGGTTCTTACACGCCCAACGCGGTCGGCGGCGGCACCTACGGCATGAGCGGCATTTACACCGCGAAGGTCGGGGGCCTGTGGGACGGCCTGCTTGGCGAAGGCCGCAACTTCTTCATGTATGTGAGCTCCGACTGGCACAGCCGCGGCGCGGGCGGCGCGCGCGACTCCTTCACGACGGCCGATTTCATTCCCGGCGAGTACACCAAGCTGTATGTTCCGAATGCGGGACGGTTCTCGTCGCAGCACGTCATCGACGGCATGCGTTCGGGCAACTCGTACTCGGTCAACGCGGACCTGATCGGCCCGGACATGGTGTTCCGCGCCAAGGCGCGCGGCGACGACTGGAAGACCATGGGTGAGACGCTGGTCGTGAGGCCCGGCGAAAAGATCACGGTCGAGATGGAGCTGACCGTCCCGAACGAGAACAACAGCCCCTACAGCTTCGACAATCCGCTGCTGGTGCCGGTGGGGATCAAGCAGCCGCTCAACAAGCCGGCGCTCGACCACGTCGATCTGATCACTGGCCAGATCACCGGCGTCGTTGCGCCCGACGCGCCCAATTATGCGGTGGCGAATGCCGCAGGCACGGCCGGCGCGGCGATCGTGTACAATCCGTCGGCCACCATCGCCCGGCAGATCTCCGCGACGCAGATGCACCGGTCGCATCGGGGGGACCCTGACGGCGTGCGGCTGAAGTTCACGACGACCTTTGTCGCCGGCACCAAGCCATTCTACATCCGCGCGCGCGGAACCAACATTCCGAACGGCACGCCGAACGTCAGCGATACCGCTGGCAATCCGTTGCTGGATGCCAACAACGCGCAGGTCAGCTGTACCGATCCGGCGTGCCCGGCGCATCTGGAGACGGTGAATGGCGCCAAGAAGGTGACCCACGACGTTCAGGCCTATTCGAACGTCTGGTTCCACGCCAATCCGATCTTCATCAGGCCGGAAGGCTCGCCGAAGCTCCTGGTCGAGACCAACGCGGAATTGGCGCGGCGACTCGGGCAGCGGGCCGACAACGACCACGATCATGATCACGACGATCATCATCATCACGACCACCACTGACGTGACGTGAGGCCATCCGGCGGGACGCATCGTGCGATGTGTCCCGCCGTACTTGTTTGGAAATGACTCATCCCGCCAGCACGCCCTCGATGTATCTGTTTCGCATCACCATCTGCGCACTGGGCCTCTTCGCTGGCCTCGGCTGCGGTGTGGCCGCACCTGGTGCTGCCGTGCCCGCCACGGACGAACCCACCCGGGAAGAGTGCCACGCTGCGGTCGCGGAGGCGCGCGCATTGGCCGCGGGTTTGCCGCCGGACCATCTCTCCCGCTACTTTGCCGAGCGGCACCTGCACCAGGCCTTGGCTGAAGCCGGCAACGGCGAATTCGACGAATGCCTGGACATGGCCGCGCGTGCCTCTGACGAGGTGCGCGAACGGCGCCATGAGCTGCGGCCGGGCGAGAGGCTGAAAGTGCTTGGGCCCGACGAATAGCAGGACCCCAGAATTTTGCAGATCCTGCATGCTGTCATCGCGGCGTCATCTTTGCCCGGGCATTGTCTGCCTGCGTTTCAAGAACAGGTAGACGTTGCGACATGGATCAGATCGAGCCGCCTTTCCCGATTCCCCTGCTGCGCTCGCCCGGGTTGCTTCCGTCCTCGCTGAACGAAGCCGCCGTGGCCGCGATCCGGAGCACCCGCGTCGAAGGCAATCTGCGCTCGGGCCAGCTGTTCCACACCGAAGTTGCCGATCCCCGCGACAACGAGCTGTTCCGCCAGATCGCCGAGCTTGCCGTCCCGAAGCTGGTCGATTTCGGCGTCCTTCTGTTCGGCGAAGAGCTGCGCTGGACCGTCAAGGAGATGTGGACCAACATGCTCGAGACCGGCGGCAACCAGACACTGCATTCCCACGCCAACAGTTTCGTCTCGGGCATCATTTATCTGACGCCCTCGCATGCGGCCTGCAAGACGGTCTTCGTGCGGCCGCCCGGCGGCTTTGACTTCTCCTTCCGGCATCACACGCGAAGCGCCGCCATTGGGCCCTTCAATGCGGGCAAGTACGTCCTGCCAGAGGCCGAGCCCGGCGATCTCGTGCTGTTTCCAAGCTACCTTTATCACGAGGTGCCGAGAAATCAGGGCGGGCAGCGAATTACGATCGCCTTCAACGCCATTCCCGATCATCTCGACTGCTGGGGCTATCGCGTCAACTTCGCGCCCTGAGTGGGACGGGCCGATTGCCCCTCATCGCTCGCCAAATTCGCGCAGCAGAAGCTCCCGCGCCTCGCCGCGCGATGGTGCTGCCTCGTCTATCTGATGCAGCAGGCGCGCGGCCGCTGCGCGGTCTGAGCTGATCAAGGATCTCGCCATGCCCATCAGCGGGCCATAGGCCGGATCGAACTCGGAGCTCCGGCGAAGCGCGTCGATGAGGCCCGGCGAAGCCGCTTCGATCAAGGCGCTCCCGCGCGGATCGCCCGGCAGAGACGCGCCAGCTTCGAGAAAGCGGTTGCGTGCGGCCCAGTAGGCGTTGAGGCGCACGCTCAACGCATCGCGCTCGGCTCCGCCGGGGAGGAGTTCATTCGGATCCGGCTGCATGTCTTTCGTGATGGCGAGCAGGAGCGACCAGGGTTCTGCCC
>NZ_JBFULT010000419.1:0-6726 GCF_054049755.1 Bradyrhizobium sp. P5_C11_2 | reverse complement strand
TTTTCGTGGCAATCCAGCAACGCCGGGGTGATTTCGATCACTTCGCCCGTGCCAAGACGTGAAATCACGGTATTGTCACGGGTAGCCGGCGGCCCCCCGATTAGCGAATTCTTGATAGTCGGGTGACAGCATGGTTGGCTACGATTGATCGGCTAAGATCGCGGAGAATCGAGTGACCGTGATTCGCACGGGATGTAACGCGTAGGGTCTTTTTTGGTACGGAATTTGCTCTATTTGAACCTTGTGCCGGCCGCGTGCCGGAATGGGGCGATCGAGCGGACGAGATCGAACCGCGGACGGAGACATGAATGAGTAAAGTCGGCACGAGCGACTCCAAGAACACGCTGTATTGCTCGTTCTGCGGCAAGAGCCAGCACGAAGTCCGTAAACTGATCGCGGGTCCCACGGTCTTCATTTGCGACGAGTGCGTCGAGCTCTGCATGGACATCATCCGCGAGGAAAACAAATCCTCGCTGGTCAAGTCGCGCGACGGCATTCCGACGCCGAAGGAAATCTGCAAGGTCCTGGACGATTACGTGATCGGCCAGAGCCATGCCAAGAAGGTCCTGTCGGTCGCGGTGCACAACCACTACAAGCGCCTCAACCACCAGACCAAGCACAACGACGTCGAGCTCGCGAAGTCGAACATCCTGCTGATCGGTCCGACCGGCTCGGGCAAGACGCTGCTCGCGCAGACGCTCGCCCGCATCCTGGACGTGCCGTTCACGATGGCGGACGCGACGACGCTGACCGAAGCCGGCTATGTCGGCGAGGACGTCGAGAACATCATCCTGAAGCTGCTCCAGGCCGCCGACTACAACGTCGAGCGCGCTCAGCGCGGCATCGTCTATATCGACGAAATCGACAAGATCAGCCGCAAGTCCGACAACCCCTCGATCACGCGCGACGTGTCGGGTGAGGGCGTGCAGCAGGCGCTGTTGAAGATCATGGAAGGCACGGTGGCTTCGGTCCCGCCGCAGGGCGGCCGCAAGCATCCGCAGCAGGAGTTCCTGCAGGTGGATACCACCAACATCCTGTTCATCTGCGGCGGTGCCTTCTCGGGCCTCGAGAAGATCATCTCGGCGCGCGGACGTTCGACCTCGATCGGTTTCGCCGCTCAGGTGCTGGCGCCGGAAGATCGCCGCACCGGCGAGATCTTCCGTCACGTCGAGCCCGAGGATCTCTTGAAGTACGGCCTRATCCCCGAGTTCGTCGGCCGCCTGCCGGTGGTCGCGACGCTGGAGGATYTCGACGAGACCTCGCTCAAGAAGATCCTGGTCGAGCCGAAGAACGCGCTGGTGAAGCAGTATCAGCGCCTGTTCGAGATGGAGAACATCGAGCTGACCTTCGCCGACGAGGCGCTTGGCGCGGTCGCCCGCAAGGCGATCGAGCGCAAGACCGGCGCACRTGGCCTGCGTTCGATCCTCGAGGCGATCCTGCTCGAGACCATGTTCGACCTTCCGGGCCTCGAAGGTGTGGAAGAAGTCGTGATCTCGCGCGAAGTGGTGGAAGGCACGGCCCGTCCGCTCTACATCTACGCCGATCGCTCGGATCGCGCGGTCGAGAACGCCAGCGCCTGAACCACGGCGCTGGGGGCTCAAATCGTCCTGTCAGAATGACGGCTGCGGATTGTATTTCCGCAGCCGGTGTTGCGTCGCTTATCCGCGTGCGTAAGCGCCTGATGGCGCGCGTTTTTCAATGACTTGACACCCCCCCGGTCGATAGCCACCTAATGTCGGCGGCGAGCGAAAATTCTCTTCAAAGATTCGCCTCAGTTCCGATCCGGCAAGCCCGGTCCAACCTACCAATGGTAGACCGGTTTTGTGGATCACCTCGGCACCTTGTGGCGGTTGCGCATGAGCATGGCGGGCTGCGTGCAAGGGGGCAAAGCAAAAGGAAAAGGCCATGACTAATCCCAAACCCAGGCCAACCATCGTCCATGGCGAAACGCACGCTTATCCCGTGTTGCCGCTGCGCGATATCGTCGTCTTCCCGCACATGATCGTGCCGCTCTTCGTTGGCCGCGAGAAGTCGATCCGCGCGCTCGAAGAGGTGATGAAGAACGATGCGCTGATCATGCTCGCGACGCAGAAGAACGCGTCCGACGATGATCCGGCGCCCGATGCCATTTACGAGACCGGTACGCTTGCCAGCGTGCTCCAGCTCTTGAAGCTTCCCGACGGCACCGTGAAGGTGCTGGTCGAAGGGCTCGAGCGTGCGCGCGTGCAGAAGTACACCGATCGCGCCGACTATTATGAAGCGACCGCGATTGCGCTCGCCGACACCGATGCGAAGTCGGTCGAGGCCGAGGCCATGGCGCGCTCGGTCGTGTCCGACTTCGAGAGCTATGTGAAGCTCAACAAGAAGATCTCGGCCGAGGTCGTCGGCGTCGTGCAGGCGATCACCGATTTCGCCAAGCTCGCCGACACGGTCGCCTCGCATCTCGCCGTCAAGATCGCCGACCGGCAGGGCATCCTGGAGACGCTGTCGGTCACGCAGCGCCTGGAGAAGGTGCTCGGCCTGATGGAGAGCGAGATCTCGGTGCTCCAGGTCGAGAAGCGCATCCGCTCGCGCGTCAAGCGCCAGATGGAGAAGACCCAGCGCGAGTATTATCTCAACGAGCAGATGAAGGCGATCCAGAAGGAACTCGGCGACGACGACGGTCGCGACGAGCTCGCCGATCTCGAGGAGAAGATCTCCAAGACCAAGCTCAGCAAGGAAGCGCGCGAGAAGGCGCAGCACGAGCTGAAGAAGCTGCGCCAGATGTCGCCGATGTCCGCGGAAGCGACGGTGGTGCGCAACTATCTGGATTGGCTGTTGTCGATCCCGTGGAACAAGAAGTCCAAGGTGAAGAAGGATCTGGAAGCCGCCCAGGCGGTGCTGGATGCCGATCACTACGGGCTGGAAAAGGTCAAGGACCGTATCGTCGAGTATCTCGCGGTGCAGTCGCGCGCCAACAAGCTGACCGGACCGATCCTGTGCCTCGTCGGGCCTCCCGGCGTCGGCAAGACCTCGCTCGGCAAGTCGATCGCGAAGGCGACGGGGCGCGAATTCGTGCGCGTCTCGCTCGGCGGCGTGCGCGACGAGGCCGAGATCCGCGGTCACCGCCGCACCTATATCGGCTCGATGCCCGGCAAGATCATCCAGTCGATGCGCAAGGCGAAGTCGTCCAATCCGCTGTTCCTGCTGGACGAGATCGACAAGATGGGCGCCGATTTCCGCGGCGACCCGTCCTCGGCGCTGCTCGAGGTCCTGGACCCCGAGCAGAACGGGACCTTCAACGACCACTATCTCGAGGTCGACTACGATCTCTCCAACGTGATGTTCATCACGACCGCGAATACGCTCAATATTCCGGGCCCGCTGATGGACCGCATGGAGATCATCCGGATCGCGGGCTACACCGAGAACGAGAAGGTCGAGATCGCGCGCAAGCACCTCATCCCGAACGCGGTGTCCAAGCACGGCCTGGACTCCAAGGAGTTCTCGATCGACGACGACGCGCTGCTGCTGTTGATCCGCCGCTACACCCGCGAAGCGGGCGTGCGTAACCTGGAGCGTGAGCTTTCGACACTCGCCCGCAAGGCGGTGAAGGAGCTGATGATCTCCAAGAAGAAGTCGGTCAAGGTCACCGAGAAGACTCTCGAAGAGTTTCTGGGCGTGCCGAAGTACCGCTTCGGCGAGATCGAGAGCGAGCCGCAGGTCGGCATCGTCACCGGCCTTGCCTGGACCGATGTCGGCGGCGAGCTCTTGACCATCGAAGGCGTCATGATGCCGGGCAAGGGCAAGATGACGGTCACCGGCAATCTGCGCGACGTGATGAAGGAATCGATCTCGGCGGCGGCGTCCTACGTCCGCTCGCGCGCGATCGTCTACGGCATCGAGCCGCCGCTGTTCGACCGGCGCGACATCCACGTGCACGTGCCGGAGGGCGCAACCCCGAAGGACGGTCCGTCCGCGGGCGTGGCGATGGCCACCGCGATCATCTCGGTCATGACCGGCATCCCGGTCCGCCATGATGTCGCGATGACCGGCGAGATCACGCTGCGCGGCCGCGTGCTGCCGATCGGCGGCCTGAAGGAGAAGCTGCTGGCTGCCGCCCGCGGCGGCATCAAGACGGTGCTGATCCCCGAGGACAACGCCAAGGATCTCACGGAGATTTCCGATGCGATCAAGGGCGGCATGGAGATCATCCCGGTCTCCCGTCTCGACGACGTCGTCGCCAAGGCGCTGGTGAAGAAGCCGGTGCCGATCGTCTGGGAAGAGGACACCAAGGTGACGGTGAAGCCGGACGGCGACGAAGCCGCCGGCGGCCTGACCGCTCACTAAGCTCCATCGAAAGATGATAAAACGGCGCCTTCGGGCGCCGTTTTTGTTTTGGGGGACGAGGGCCATGCAGATCGACGGACAATGTCATTGCGGGCAGGTCACCTACGCCGCCGAGATCGACCCCGAGGCCGTCTCGATCTGCCATTGCCGGGACTGCCAGACCCTCACCGGATCGCCGTTTCGGGTGACGGCGGTCTGTTCCGGTGCCGACGTCCGGCTGACCGGCGGAACGCCAAAGATCTACGGCAAGCGTGGCGACAATGGCCGGATGCGCTTCCAGCATTTTTGCGCCGACTGCGGTTCCCCGCTGTTCACCAGCGGCGAGGGCGACCAGGCCGACGATTGGGGCATCCGCTGGGGCTCAATCCGCCAGCGCGACGCGCTGCGGCCGAGCCGCCAGATCTGGTGCCAGTCGGCGGCGGTGTGGATCGACGCGGTGCCGGGGCTGYCGGGGCGGCCGGGGGATTGAGACCGGAGGATTGACGTTCCGTACTTGCCCGCACGGGGCGGGTGGGGATAAAGAGGCGGCGAGGGCGATTAGCTCAGCTGGTTAGAGCATCTCGTTTACACCGAGAGGGTCCGCGGTTCGAATCCGTGATCGCCCACCATTCCCAGAGACATGTCGGCTTGGCGACCTGCGCGCCCGGCTGAATGCGGCAGAGCTGGACGCTACCGGCATGGGGCAATCCGGCCATGTTTGTCATCGAGGACGAATTACATGCCGAGCCGCAAGGTCAATTTCAGACGCGTCAGCAGGCCGTCGCAGAGTTGCGGCGACTAGCTGCGATTCCCTGGGACGAAGAGCCCAATTGTGCGCCGTGCACCAATTGGCGCAATTGTGGTCGCCGATATGAGTTGATCGAGTACGATGACAGTGTCAGGCCCTGGGCCGAGCTGTCCCGTACGCTCCTCCTTGAGATTTCTGCTGCTGGCGTGCAGTGGGTTACCGAGACGTAGAATAGCAGCGATCAAGAGGCCCCGATGCAACAGCCAAGCGGACACGAGCAGAACGCCGACCAGATCGCCTATTGGAACGGCCCGGGCGGGCAGCGCTGGGCCGATCGCCACGGGGCGCAGGAGCGGCTGCTCGGGCCGATCGCCGACGCTCTGCTCGACCGCGCCAAGCCGAAGCCGGGCGAGCGCGTGATCGACGTCGGCTGCGGCTCGGGTGCGACCACATTCGCGTTCGCGAAGGCGGTGGCGCCGAACGGTTTTGCGCTCGGCCTCGACGTCTCCGACCCGATGCTGTCGCAGGCGCGTGCGCTGGCGCCGAAAGATCTGCCGCTGGATTTCGTGCTGGCGGATGCGACGGTGCATCCGTTCGAGCCGGCAAGCTTTGACCTGCTGGCCTCACGCTTCGGCGTGATGTTCTTTGCCGATCCGATCGCGTCCTTCACCAACCTTCGTCGCGCGCTAAAACCGTCGGGACGGCTGGCATTTGCCTGCTGGCGCGAGCCGAAGGAAAATCCCTGGATGATGGCGCCGCTGATGGCGGTCTACAAGCACGTGCCGAAAATGCCGCCGGTCGGGCCGGAGGAGCCGGGCCCGTTCGCCTTCGCATCCGAAGAGCGTGTGACGCGCATCCTGAAAGGGGCGGGCTTCGTCGACGTGGCGATGGAGCCGCACAATCTCGCGATGGATGTCGCCATCGGCGGCGGGCTCGAGGCGGCGGTCGACGGTGCCTTGCAGATCGGCCCGGCCAGCCGCGCACTCCAGGGCCATCCACCGGAAACCTATGAAGCCGCAAAAGCCTCGATCCGCGAGATGCTCGCGCCGTTCCTGAAGGGGCAGAGCGTGGCGTTGCAGGGTGCGATCTGGATCGTGACGGCGAAGGCGGCGTAGGTGCGGCTGTTCATACATCGCCACATACTCAGTGTCGTCCCGGCGAAGGCCGGGACCCATACCCCCACGGAGCGGTTGTAGCGCAACGCCGACAACCACGAGTCTTCGCCAAACGATGTTCTGTGGTTATGGGTCCCGGCCTTCGCCGGGACGACATCTCAAGATTGGGCGGCACCGAAGACTCCTCACACCACATCATCCGGCGCCAGCGCGCAGCCATTGTCGGGATGCGTTTCCACCTGAAGCGTGGTGTGGCCGATGCGGAATGATGCTTTCAGCGCCTGCGCCGTCTCCATCAGAAAATCGTCGCCGGCGCTGCCGGGCATGACGAGGTGACAGGTCAGCGCCGTTTCGGTGGTCGAGATCGGCCAGACGTGGAGATCGTGGATCCCTGAGACGCCCGGTCGCGCCAGCAGAAACGCCCTGATCGCGGCGAGGTCGGTGCCCTTTGGTGCTGCCGCCATCGACATGTCGATGGAGCCGCGCAGCAGGCTGGTGGTGCTCCAGAGGATGGTGGCGCAGATGACGAGGCTGGTGACGGGATCGAGCCAGAGC
>NZ_JBFULT010000418.1:0-6735 GCF_054049755.1 Bradyrhizobium sp. P5_C11_2 | reverse complement strand
CACGACGACGCCGAGGCTCTCGGCCGCTTCCGGATTGTCCTTCACTGCGCGCCACCAGAAACCCCATTTGGAATCTTCGAGCCACCAGGTCACGAACCAGGCGAGGCAGCACAGCACCAGAGCGAAATAGAAGTACGGCAGCTTGCTGCGCAGAAACTGGAATTTCAGCCAGCTGTCGCCGCGCACCGGAATGGTGATTCCCATCGCAGCCCCCGCCCATTCCCAGTTCTGGAACAGCAGCAGCCCGATTTCGGCGATGACGATGGTCGCGATCACGAAGTAATGGCCGCGCAGGCGGAAGAAGGGATAGCCGAGCCCCATCGCGATGACAGCCGCGATCACGCCGCCGGCAAGCATGCCGAACCAGGGCAATACGCCGAACTTGGTGAACAGGAGCTCGGTGGTATAGGCGCCGATGCCGAAATAGAGCGCATGACCGAGCGAGATCTGCCCGCAATAGCCCGACAGGATATTCCAGCTCTGCGACAGCGCCGCGTACATCAGGGTCAGGATCAGGATGTTCTGGACGTAGACATCCTTGACGAACAGCGGCGCCAGCGCGGCGAGCGCGGCCAGCACCGCGGCGATGATCAGGTCGCGGCGGCGCCGCGCGGCAAAATTCTTGTCCATCACATCGATCCGAACAGGCCACGCGGCCGGATGAAGACGACGAGCAGATAGACGGCGTAGATGCCGACCGATTTCAGCGACGGCGGCAGCACCAATGCGGTGACCGCTTCGACGAGGCCGACGATGATGCCGCCGGCGAAGGCCCCGAAGACGCTGCCGAAGCCACCGAGCGCCACCGTGACATAGGCGATTAGCGCAAAGGACGCACCGACGTCCGGGTAGATGTAGAAGAACACCGCCATGATCGCGCCGGCGAGGCCGACCAAGGCGGCGCCGAGGCCCCAGCCCAGCGCAAACACGCGGTTCTTGTCGATGCCGACCAGCGCAACCGCGCCGGGATCCTCGCGGGTCGCCTCAAGCGCGCGACCAAAATCGGTGCGGTTGATGAAGAAGTAGAGGCCGGCAAAGGCCGCGATCGACACCAGCGCGCCGATCAGCTGCGGCTCCGGCAGGAAGATGCCGGCGACCGAGATGGTTTTGCCGCCGAGCCAGGACTGCGGGATGCTGCGGTAGTCCGGCGTGAAGAAGAACTGCGCGAGCCCGCGCATCACGATGGCAAGGCCGAAGGTGGAGAAGATCTGCACCATGCCGGCGTTTGCTTTGGCGCGCATGGCGAAGCGTACAATCAAGAGGTAGACGACCGCCCCGAACACGAACAGGGCTGCGGCGACCAGCGGCGCCGACAGCAAGGGGTCGATGGCGAAGAACGCGAACAGGAAGAAGCTCGCATACATCGCGATCATCAGGAACTCGCCATGGGCGAAATTCACGACGTCCATCAGGCCGAAGATCAGCGCGAGGCCGACCGCGATCAGTCCGTAGAGCAGGCCCATGAGAAGGCCGCTCGCGAGACTCTGGATAATGGCTTGGGCTGTCACAAGTCGTCCCCCATAATACGCCCTCGTCCTGAGGAGCGCGCCCCAGCGCGCGTCTCGAAGGATGGGCCCACCCTCGTCCTTCGAGACGCGGGCTGCGCCCGCTCCTCAGGATGAGGGCGGGAGCTAAGTCTGAGCTCCCGCTCTTCGCACCTTACTTCATCGGCCAGATCGCCTCGGCGATCGCGGCTTGCGGCGGGAAGATGGTGACGAACTTGCCACCGACATATTGCAGCAGCACCGGGTCGGCGTCGTTGTTCTGGCCCATCTCGTCGAACTTGACGCGCTTCCAGGGCATGATGRTCTGCTCGCCCGGGATGTCGGTCGCCGCCAGCGCATCGCGGATCTTCTCGCCATCGGCCGATTTGGCGCGGTTGATCGCGTCGGCGAGGATGATCAGGCCCATGAACTGGCGCGAGGTCAGGTCATTGAGGTCCTTGCCCGACTTCGCCTTGAACATCTCGTTGATCTTGCCGACCATCGGGCGCTTCTGCGCGAGGTCGAGCGAGAAGGTGCCGCGCGAGATGACGCCTTCGAGCTTGTCGCCGACGGCGTCATAGAGCGCCTTCTCGGAGAAGCCGGCGTCCTGCGCCACGATCGCGTTCGGCTTGTAGCCGAGCTCGGCCATGGTCTTGACCAGCAGGATGCCGTCGGTGGTGTAGCTCGACGGCATCAGCACGTCGGCGTTGGCGGTCTTGAGCTGCTGCACCTCGGCCGACAGCGACGGCGAGTTGGCGCGGTACTTGATGTCGGTGACGATCTTGTAGCCGCGCTCGCCGGCGATCTTGGCCTGGGCGTTGCCGGAATCGGTGCCGAAGATGGTGTCCTCGTGGAACAGCGACAGCGTCTCGATCTTGGCGCCCTTCTTCTTCATGGCGTCAAAGAAGTCGAACATCGCGGCCGAGTACATCTCGTCGTGCGGGGACGCGCGGAAGTAATATTTGAGGCCGCGGCGATGCAGGCTCGGCGACGAGTTGTCGGCGGACACGAACGGGATCTGGTAGCGTTCGCAGATCTGGCTCACGGTGACCGCGACCGCGCTCTGATAGGTGCCGATGACGGCGGAGACCTTCTCCTGGGTGATCAGGCGCTCGGCCTCGGCGCGGCCCTTCTGCGGATCGGACTGGTGGTCGGCGAACACGAGGCGAACCTTGGCGCCGCCGAGGCCCGGCAGGCCCTCGCCCTTGGCCAGCGGCAGGTCGAAATCGGTGTCCTTGTTGATGACCTCAAGCGCGGTCTCGTAGGCCTTCTGCGCGTCGACGCCCTGCTGGGCGCTGCCGCCGGAGAACGGATAGATGACGCCGATCACGACTTCCGATGTCTGTGCGCGCGCCGCCAGCGGCACCAGCGCGGCAGTGGCGGTGGCACCTAGCAACACGTCGCGGCGAGTGATCGTCATGGCAAAGCCCTCTGTTTCTGAATTTCGATTGATCGAATGAAGTGATTGATGGATGCGGTAAAGCCCGAAGAAGCAGCAAACGCTGCCCATTAAATCACGGCCATGGTCCTGTTCTTCAGATCCGTCACCAGCATCAAGCCCGGCGAATGCGTGATCGCGAACGGCAGCTTGGCGGCGTTGATGACCGATTGCGGCGTGACGCCGCAGGCCCAGAACACCGGGATCTCGTCGTCGGCGACAGGAACGGGATCACCGTAGTCGGGCTTGGCGATGTCCTTGATGCCGATCAGATGCGGATGACCGAGATGCACGGGCGCGCCGTGCACGGCGGGATAGCGCGAGGTGATCTGCACCGCGCGGATCGCATCCGCCGGCTTGAACGGACGCATCGACACCACCATGGGACCGGCGAATGGACCGGATTCACCGCACGCGATGCTGGTGCGGTACATCGGCACGCGCACGTTCTGTTCGATGTGGCGGATCGGCATGCCCTCGTCGAGCAGCGCCTCTTCGAATGAGAAGGAGCAGCCGAGCACGAAGGTCACGAGATCCTCGCGCCAGTATTTGCTGACGTCGGTCGGCTCGTCGACGACTTCGCCGTCGCGCCAGACGCGGTAGCGCGGCACGTCGGTGCGGATGTCGAGATCGGCGCCGAGCGCGGGAATGTGGGGGCTGCCGACGTCGGACATGCCGATGATCGGGCACGGCTTCGGATTGAGCTGGCAGAAGYGGTGAAAGGCGCCGGCGTATTCCGCCGGCAGGATCGCCAGATTGCCCTGGACGAAGCCGGGGGCGACGCCGGCAGTCGAGCCGACCTCGCCGCCGCGATAGGCGAGCCGCGCCTGGCGGCTCGGGAGGGCGTCGGGCGTTTCAGTTTGCTGCACTGCCACCAAAACAGTCATGTGATCGACCTGCCTATAAACTCGACAAAGACAGCCAACACCAAGCGTGCTATAAAGTCTAATCTTCCTTTCTAATCAATATCGATAAAKATTCTTTATCGATCGGGAAAATCCTTCCAATGCTGGACTTCAGATCGATCGAGACGTTTCTCTGGGTTGTGAAGCTCGGCAGCTTTCGCGGCGCCGCACAAAGGCTCAATACGACCCAGCCCGCGATCTCCCAGCGCATCGCCCAGCTCGAGCGCGAGATGGGCGTAAAACTCCTCAACCGCGACCATCGCGTGGCTTCGCCGACGCCGAGCGGCCGGCAGATGATGGTCTATGCGGAAAAGCTGATCGGCCTGCGCGCTCAGATGATGGCCGAGGTCGGCGATCGTTCGGCGATGCGCGGCGTGATGCGGCTCGGCGTCGCCGAGACCATCGTGCACACCTGGCTGCCGCGGCTGGTGAAGAGCGTGAACCAGGTCTATCCGAACCTGTCGCTGGAGATCGAGGTCGACATCACGCCGAACCTCACCGCGCGCCTGCTCGCGCAGGAGATCGAGCTTGCCTTCGTGGTGGGACCGCTGTCGACCTCCGGCGTGCATAATCGCGTGCTCGCCGACTATCCAATCGGCTTTCTCGCGAGCCCCTCGCTCGGGCTCGGCAATGGCCCGGTGACGCGCGCCGACCTCGCGCGGTTTCCGATCATCACCTTCCCGCGCAAGACCAGGCCGTATGAGGTCGTGCGCGAAGTGTTCGACCGGCCGGAGCTGCCGCCGATCCGGCTGCACGCCTCCGCTTCGCTGGCGACCGTCATTCACATGGCGGTCGAGGGGCTCGGCGTCGCCGTGATCCCCGACGCCATCGTCGAGAACGAGCTCGCGGACGGGCGGCTGCAACTGCTCGATACCGATCTGAACATCGCGCCGCTGACGTTCACGGCGAGCTGGCTCGCCTCGCCCGACGTCGTGGCGGTGGAGCGCGTCGCCGAGCTTGCATGTCAGATCGCGCAGAGCAGCCTCGCGGTTGACGCGCCCGCGCTGGCGCGTCATTGAAAAAGACGCCGGACCACTGAGAGACTGACCGCATGAGCCGAGCCGCCACCAACCTGCAAATCGATTCCGCCCGCCTCTGGGGCTCCATTCACGAGACCGCGCAATTCGGCGCGACGGCCAAGGGCGGTGTGCGGCGATTGACGCTGAGCAGCGAAGACAAGCAGGTGCGCGACTGGTTCCGCAAGGCTTGCGAGGACGCCGGCCTCGAGGTGCATGTCGATGCGCTCGGCTCCCAGTTCGGCCTGCGCAAGGGACGGGACATGTCGAAACTGCCCGTCGGCATCGGCTCGCATCTCGACACGCAGCCGACCGGCGGCAAGTATGACGGCATTTTGGGGACGCTCGGCGCGCTCGAAGTGATCCGCACGCTGGACGATGCCGGCATCGAGACCGAGGCGCCGATCTGCGTCGTCAACTGGACCAACGAGGAAGGATCGCGCTTCGCGCCAGCCATGATGGCGTCCGCGGCCTATGTCGGCGACTTCACCACCGACGACATCCTGTCGCGCAAGGACGCCGAGGGCACGACCGTCGGCCAGGCGCTCGACGGCATCGGCTATCGCGGCGACAAGCCAGTCGGCTTCCAGAAGCTCGGCTGCTTCGTCGAGCTGCACATCGAGCAGGGCCCGATCCTGGAGGCGGAAGGCAAGACCATCGGCGTGGTCGATTCCGGCCAGGGCGTGTTGTGGTACGACGGCAAGATTTCCGGGTTCGAGAGCCATGCGGGCTCGACGCCGATGCCGTTGCGGCGCGATGCGCTGGCGACACTGTCGGAGATCGTGCTGGCGATGGAGGCCATTGCCAGGAAGCACGGGCCGAACGCGGTCGGCACCATCGGCGAAGCCGTAATCGCAAACCCCTCGCGCAACGTCATTCCCGGCGAGATCGCCTTCACCATGGATTGCCGCAGCGCGGATGGCGCAATCATGGATGCGCTCGATCGCGACCTGCGCGCCGCGATTGCCGAGATCGCCGCGCGCCGCAAGGTCGAGGTCACGATCGACCTGGTCTGGCGCAAGCCGCCGACGCACTTCGATCCCAAGCTCATTGCAGCCGTCGAGAACGCGGCCAAGACGCTCGGCTATTCCTCTCGCCGCATCACCTCCGGCGCCGGCCACGACGCCTGCAACCTCAACACCGTCATGCCGGCCGCGATGGTGTTCGTGCCCTGCAAGGACGGCATCAGCCACAACGAGCTGGAGGATGCGACGCAGCCCGACTGCGCCGCTGGCACCAACGTGCTGATGCATACCGTGCTGGCGATCGCCGGCGTCGCATCCTGATTTCAGCGGAGTAGCGCCATGCGCGGAGTTTTCGTCGACGCCAACGAAGCCCTGGCCGTGATCATGGAGCGGCTGGAGCAACCCGGCGATCCCAAGGTGCGGATCCACCGCGATCCCGACATCAAGCCCGAGCAATATCCTGAGATCCTCGACGGCGCCGAGATCGCCATCGTCGATCATACCGCGCTGCCGACCGAGGTCGCGAAGAAGTGCGCAGGCCTGAAGCATGTCGTCTTCCTCGGCACCGGCGCGCGCAGCTATATGAACCCCGAAGAGCTCGCCGAACTCGGCATCTCCGTGCATCTGATCAAGGGCTATGGCGACACCGCGGTGGCGGAATCCGCGATCGCGCTGATGTGGGCGTCGGCCCGCGTCATCGCGATGATGGATCGCGAGATGCGCGGCGGCAACTGGCTGCGCGAGGACGGCATGCAGCTCACCGGCAAGACGCTCGGTCTCATCGGCTTCGGCGGCATCGCCGCGGAAGTCGCGCGCATTGCATCGGGCAGCGGCATGAAGGTGATCGCCTGGAACCGCTCGCCGAAGAGCCATCCGGGCGTGGAGTTCGCCGATCTCGACACGGTGCTGGCAAGGAGCGACGTGGTG
>NZ_JBFULT010000417.1:0-6748 GCF_054049755.1 Bradyrhizobium sp. P5_C11_2 | reverse complement strand
AGATCCGGAGAAAACCTTCGCCGGAATAGCCGAGCGCGTAGGGCGAGGCGATGAGCCACAGCCCGACCAGGATCGTCGCCACCTCCTGCCAGCGCTGCAAGGCGACATATTCGAGCTGGCTGAGACCAAAGACGACGAGGCCGATTGCGACCGTGTTCAGGATTATCATCTGCTGTCCGCCGATCGCGGTGTGCTCCTGGATGGGAAACCATGGCGACGCAACAATCAGCGCGCCCAGCACCATTCCGCACCAGTCTTCCCATGTTCGATGAGTATTCAAGAAACCAAAGTCCGACATAGTACCCTCCTGCAAAAGAGGCATACGTTAGCGGCTGGCAATCATGACACTCCGAATGTCTAGCGACCCTGCCGGCCGCATTCGGGCGTATGTCCTCTTGAGGACGTGGGAATCACCGTGGAACTTGCAAGAGCGACGTCGGGGATTATTTGTGGTCGCCGCGCGATGTTCAAACGCAGATCGCACTGCAACTAAGGGCCCCAGGCCTCTGCGCGCCTCGAGACCAGCGCGGCGCGCAGCGCCATGAGGCTGATCGGGACACGCATTTTTCAGATATCTCCCTGCGGCAACCTGCTTTGGTCGCACCTTGTGGCAAGGGCGGCGTCAGGCGCCTAGATCAGGGGACAGGCAGCGCTTCGGAAGGACCCGGCATGGCGGCATCGGTACGCGACAACAAGGATCGAGGCCGCTTTGAACTCGATATCGGCAGCGAGGTCGCCTTCGCCAATTACCGGCTCACGCCGTCAGCGGTGATCATCACCCACACCGAGACGCCGCGCGCGCTGCGCGGCCGCGGCATCGCCTCCGAGCTGGTCAAGGGCGCACTGGAATTGATCCGCCGCGACGGCAAGAAGGTGATCGCCGGCTGCGGCTTCGTCGTCGACTATCTCGACAGGCATCCGGAGGATGCGGATCTCGTCGCCTGAAGCAAAAGGGCCCGCGCGATGGCGGGCCCTGTGCTGCGACCGAGCGATCGGTCAGTGCTTGATCTCAGGCGGCAGCTTGCCGCCATTGGCGGCGAGCTTGGACATCACCTGCTTGTGCAGCCAGACATTCATGCTGGCGGAGTCGTTCATGTCGCCGCTGTAGCCGAGCTCCTTGGCGAGATCCTTGCGCGCGGCAAGGCTGGAATCGATGTCGAGCGCCTTCATGAGATCGACGATCGAGGTGCGCCATTCCAGCTTCTCCTTCTGGGCAGCCACCAGCTTGTCGACGATGGCCGCAACGTCCACGGTCGGTGCCGATGCGGTCGGCGCGGTCCCTGCTGCGGGCGCGCTGCCCGGAGCTGTGCCACCGGCGGGCGCGGCAGCGGCCGGATGGCTACCGAAGATCGCGCCCATGATTTTACCGAAAATGCTCATATCTGCTCCCCGAAATGGATCCGTTGGAAGGGCCTTGAGTGCACTTATAGACGAAGTTTCTGCGCTGCGCCCGCGGTGTTCTGCGAACCGGCAAGCAGCATCAGCTTATCTGCGGCGAAATGACGACCGAATGACACATTCGAGGTTGCACTGCGGCATCGAATCTCACCCGAGCGTGAGGGACAGGACTCGGAATTGGGAGTACGGTTTCGGTTCAGCTCGCGATGCCATCCGGAATTCGCGTCTGGTCGGAATCGCGATCATCCAAGAAAAGCGGCCGCTTGCGCCGTTTGCCGGCGCCGGATTCGGCTGCATGGCAAGGGAGCAAGCCGACCATGGCCACACTCTACCCGGGCAATGTMCCCACKRTGGCCCMGCCCGCKGAWGCGGCGGGACCRRYSATCCGRACCATCCARCTGTCCGACCTSCACGACGCGCTCCGSCGCGGCTGGGAGGATTTCAAGGCGGTTCCAAGCCACGCCATCATTCTCTGCGTGATCTATCCGGTGCTGGGCCTCGTGCTCGCCCGCGCGGTGATGGGCTATTCGGTGCTGCCGCTGTTGTTTCCGCTCGCTGCGGGCTTCGCTCTGATCGGCCCGTTCGCCGCCCTAGGCCTCTATGAGCTCTCGCGCCGGCGCGAACGTTACGAAGAGGCCAGCGCCTGGGACGCGATGGAGGTGCTGCGCTCACCCTCCTTCGGCGCAATGCTCGGCCTCGGCACGCTGCTGCTCGCCTTGTTCGTGACCTGGGTTGCAACAGCGCAGGCGATCTATGTCGCCGCCTTCGGCTATGAGGGCGTGACCGGAATCTCGGATTTCATGACGCGCGTGCTGATGACCCGGCAAGGCTGGTGGCTGATCGTGATCGGCTGCGGCACCGGCTTCCTGTTCGCGCTCGCCGCGCTGTGCATCAGCGCCGTGTCGTTCCCCTTGATGCTCGACCGGCACGCCGGCGCGTTCGAGGCGATGGTCACCTCGCTCCGCGTCGTCGCCAGGAATCCCGTGCCGATGGCGGCTTGGGGCCTGATCGTCGCGGTGCTGCTGGGGCTCGGCACGATTCCCGCGTTCCTCGGCCTCGCCGTGGTCATCCCCCTGCTCGGCCACGCCACCTGGCATCTCTATCGCAAGGTGATCGTCTCCGATCCCGCTGCGCAGCCGGTGCCGCCTCCGCCGCATCGTCCGCGCAAGCCGGCCGCCGACTTCCCCGCCAATCTCTTCCCCTGGCGGAATCGGACGGACGCCTAACGATCTTGTGACAACCGATCCTGCCCTCGCCTGGGCAGGATCGGGCAATGTCAAACGCCTTGCTTTGGCCGCGGTTAGAACCGAGATTGCCGGGGCCGGGAATGCCACTTCATGGAATCCATTTATTCGAATGACCCCGACGATTTCTCGTCTCGCTCTCGCAGCTTTCGCCCTTACTGTGTCAATCGTCTCGGCTGAGCCCACGCTCGCCGCTGTTGCCTGCGGTTCAGGCAATTTCGACGCCTGGCTCGCGGACTTCAAAACCGACGCCGCCGCCAAAGGGATCTCGCCGCAGGCCATTGCCTCGGGGCTTGCCGGCGTGACGCTCGATCAGGCCGTGCTCAATCGCGATCGCTCGCAAAAGGTCTTCAACCAGACCTTTGAGGAGTTTTCCGGCCGCATGGTGCCGCCGCGCATGCAGCGCGGCTCGAACATGATGAAGCAGTACGGCTCAGTGCTGTCGCGCATCGAGCAGACCTACGGCGTGCCGGGCGAGGTGCTGGTCGCGATCTGGGGTCTCGAGACCGATTTCGGCGTCAATACCGGCAAGTTTGCGACGATCCGCTCGCTCGCGTCGCTGGCCTATGACTGCCGGCGTTCCGAGCAGTTTCGAGCCGAGCTGTTGGATGCCCTGCGCATCGTCCAGCGCGGTGATCTCGCGCCTGGCGACATGCGCGGCGCCTGGGCGGGCGAGCTCGGCCAGACCCAGTTCATGCCGTCATCCTGGATGAAGTACGCGGTCGACTTCGACGGCAATGGCAAGCGCGATCTCCTGCACAACGCGCCCGACGTGCTCGCTTCGACCGCCAACTATCTCGCCGGCTATGGCTGGCAGCGCGGCAAGGATTGGCAGCCGGGCAGCCCGAATTTCGCGGTGCTACAGCAGTGGAACAAGAGCGAGGTCTATTCCAAGACCGTCGCCTATTTCGCGACCCAGCTCGCACGCGCCCCTTAAATAGCGCCCGACAAGACGCGTAGGGCCGATCGCGCGGCGACCGGCCCTCTCTTGGTGCGTTTACTTACCCATGGTGGCGTGCATCGCCTTGTTCAGATGCGTGCCGCACGCACCCATTTTGCCGTTGAGCAGCGAATCCTGCGCAGCCGCGATCTCCTTCTGCGCGACGAACTTGCTGTCACCGTCAGCCATGTTCTCGATCGCGGTCTCGGTCTTCTCCAGATTGGCCGAGCTGCAGCCGCCAGTGGCGTGCTTGGCGGCCTGGGCCGGCGCGACGGCAAACGCGACGGCGGCAATTGCGATAACCCCGAGTAACTTCGTCATGATGTTACTTTCCTTCTCTTGTTCTTGAGACAGAACCGGCGACATTGCCGGAATCTGTGACATGACTTTCCTCCGGGCGCGGCAACTTGCCGCAATAAATTCCTCGCGAGAATTGCGTGATGTTGCGCGCGGCGCAGAGGCGCATGCGAAATTTCTGATTTTCATTACAGCCGTGTAATCAAAGTACACGTTTGGCGTGTGTGCACTGCATCAACGAGGCCTCACGGCCGCGGCTGTGGTTGAACCAGACCGCAGGCCTTGCCGCGCTCCCTCCTCCAAATTCCAATGACGCCCCAGTTTGGTGCGAATCGACGACGCCGCAATCGCCTGCGCTTGGCGAATCGGCCCCACGTAATATGAATTTATATTCATATCTACGATTCCTCTGCTCATGCGATTCGCGCATGCGAGACTTGGGCATAGACGCTGCCAGAGCGTCTTGCGGATGTTACGAGCGCAACATATTTCCACAACAGATGGAACCGCACACCCGGTGATAAACCCGTGATTTCACGGATGCTTACCGTGGGTTCCGATGGTTTCCGCCCAGCCGTTGGGCGCACCTGCCACCAAGTTAATCGTCCGTTACCGATGCCATGCACCCATCGCTTAGCTGCATCGCAACATCGGAACTTCCGCACTGCAACACTCCCATCTATATTCATTTCAACGATGACACCCGGGCAAGGGTTGAATCGAACTACAGGAGACTACCAATGCTGCTCTCGCTCATCCGCATGATCCAGGCTTTCCGGGACTATCAGCGCAATGTTGCCGAGCTGTCCCAACTCAGCGATCGCGAACTGGCCGACATCGGCCTCGATCGCTCGGACATCCCGCGCGTTGCCGCCGGTCAGTATCAGGGCTGATATCGTTCAGCCCTCACCGGACGAACCGATAGCGCCCGCCTCGTGCGGGCGTTGTCGCATCTGAAGGCAGAAAACTCGATCTCGGCGATTCCACTGACCGCCGAAAAGCGCTACCTGTCCCGCCCATGACAGGACCCCAATCCAACACCGTGCACGTGATCGGCGCAGGCCTTGCCGGCTCCGAGGCCGCCTGGCAGGTGGCCAAATCAGGCGTGCMCGTGGTGCTGCACGAGATGCGGCCGACCCGCATGACCGAGGCGCACCGCACCGACGGGCTCGCCGAGCTCGTCTGCTCCAATTCGTTCCGCTCGGACGATGCCGCCAACAACGCCGTGGGCCTGCTGCACGCGGAAATGCGCCGCCTCGGCTCGCTGATCATGCGCGCGGCCGACGCCAACCAGGTGCCCGCCGGTGGCGCGCTGGCGGTCGACCGCGACGGCTTTTCGGCTGCCGTCACCAAGGCGCTCAACGACCATCCGCTTATCGAGATTGCCCGTGGCGAGATTGCCGGCCTGCCGCCCGCCGATTGGGGCAATGTCATCGTTGCGACCGGCCCCCTCACCTCCGCCCCGCTCGCCGACGCCATCCGCGAACTGACCGACGAGAACGCGCTCGCCTTCTTCGATGCGATCGCACCGATCGTGCACCGTGAGTCCATCGACAYGTCGGTGGCCTGGTTCCAGTCGCGTTACGACAAGGTCGGCCCCGGCGGCACCGGCGCCGACTATATCAACTGCCCGATGACCAAGGAGCAGTATGACGGCTTCGTCGCCGCGCTCATTGCCGGCGAGAAGACCGAGTTCAAGGAATGGGAGACCAACACGCCCTATTTCGACGGCTGTCTGCCGATCGAGGTGATGGCGGAGCGCGGTCCCGAGACCTTGCGCCACGGCCCGATGAAGCCGGTCGGCCTCACCAACCCGCACGACCCGACGACGAAAGCCTACGCGATCGTGCAGCTGCGCCAGGACAACAAGCTCGGCACGCTCTACAACATCGTCGGCTTCCAGACGAAATTGAAGTACGGCGAGCAGCAGCGCATCTTCCGCACCATTCCGGGGCTGGAGAAAGCCGAATTCGCCCGGCTCGGTGGCCTGCATCGCAACACCTTCCTCAATTCGCCAAAGCTGCTCGACGGCCAGTTGCGCCTGCGCGCGCAGCCGCGGCTGCGCTTTGCCGGCCAGATGACGGGCTGCGAGGGCTATGTGGAATCCGCCAGCATCGGCCTGATCGCCGGCCTCTATGCGGCAGCGGACGCGCGCGGCGAGCAGCTTGCGAGCCCACCTGGCACAACGGCCCTGGGATCGCTGCTCGGCCACATCACCGGCGGCCATATCGAAACCATCGAACCGGGCACGCGCTCGTTCCAGCCGATGAACATCAATTTCGGCCTGTTCCCGCCGCTCGCCAGCGCGCCGACGAAGAAGCCGGACGGAAGCCGCCTGCGCGGCAACGAAAAGACGGTGGCCAAGAAGCAGGCGATGAGCGCATTGGCGCTCGCCGATCTCGATCGCTGGATCGCCGATCACCTGCGCATCGCCGCAGCAGCGTGAGTTGTCGATGAACCTCCCCAAGGACGACGCCGCAGTGCTCTCGGCGCGCTGGACTGAGGGCGTGCTGCTGAAGCGCGACGTGTTCTCGACCGTCGAGCGCGGCCGCTTCCGCGGCGACGATGGCGAGGTCGACGCGGTGCTGCGCCGGCTCGACGAGGTGCCGTGGTGGTCGTTCCTGCTGGCGCGCCATCTGTTCGCGCGCGAGAAGCATGCGCTGGCTCTCGCAAAGGGGCTGAACGTCGGCCCCGAACTGCTGTGGGCCGGCCGCCGCGCGCTGGCGCGCGGCTTCGTCGACGGCGTCGCGCTGCATCTGGCCAAGCCGCATGGCGACCTCGCCTTTTTCCGCTCGGCCAAGGACGCGCTGCGCCGGCTGCGCCGCGCCGGCATCTGCCACAACGATCTTGCGAAGGAACAGAACTGGCT
>NZ_JBFULT010000416.1:0-6782 GCF_054049755.1 Bradyrhizobium sp. P5_C11_2 | reverse complement strand
GTAGTAGTATTTTGCGACCTTCTGGAAGCCGAGCTTCTCGTCGTCATAGGGGCCGACGAATTCCGCGGCGTCGATCGAGCCCTTTTCCAGCGCCGAATAGACGTCGCCGCCCGCGAGCTGCTGCGGCACCACGCCGAGCCGCGCCAGCACGTGGCCGCCCATGCCGGCGATGCGGAATTTGAGACCCTTGAGATCGTCGACCGTCTTGATCTCCTTGCGGAACCAGCCGCCCATCTGGGTGCCGGAATTGCCGCAGAGGATGGCGTGCGCCTTGAACGGCTTCAGCGCCTCGTTGGTAAGCTCGGCTCCGCCACCGAATGCCCACCAGGATTCCTGATGGCGATGGTTCATGCCGAACGGCGCGCCGGTGGCATAGGCCAGCGCCGGCTCCTTGCCGATGTAGAAATAGAGCGGCGTCTGCGCCATCTCGACCGAGGCGACGCTGACGGCATCGAGCGCCTGAAGGCCGGGGACGAGCTCGCCGGCCGCAAAGGTCTGGATCTGGAATTTGTTGTCGGTGGCCTCCGCCACGTATTTCGCGAAGGTCTGCGCGGTGCCGTAGATGGTGTCGAGCGATTTCGGGAAGCTCGAAGTCAGGCGCCATTTGATCTCGGGGGCCGATTGCGCAATCGCAGGTGCGGCAACCAGCGTCGTCGCGCCGGCAACCGCGCCGCCCTTGAGGAATGTACGGCGTTTCATGATCGGCTTCTCCCTGGATCAAGGCTTGAAATGGACGGCATGGGCCACGGTCTTCCCGGACCGTTTGCCCGTTCCTGAGGCAGAGTTCAAGCCGTGAGAACGCATGGCGCCGCGGCCATCGCGTGCCGAAACAGCGCACCGAACCAAGGGCTTGCCGGCAACTCCTAAGGCGTCCTGGAGGAAGATCGGCAGCGCCCGTTGTAATTCCCTGAATGCACTCCTCACGCCGCCTCGGCTTCCTCGTACAGGCCGGCCATGAAATCGCCGAACGAATCCGCGAGCGGCAGCACGTAGCCCCAATTGTCGGACATCGCTTCAGCGAGCGTCCAGGACTCGTCGTAGCGGGCGACCTCGTGATCGATGAACCAGATCTTGCCGAAGTGCGCCTCGTTGATCGTCATGCAGATCGGGTTGCCGCCATGGTCGCTCATGATCCACACGAGTTCATCGACGGTCGGCCATTGCGGCGTCTGACGCGTCCGGACCAGCGAGCACACGTCGCCCCGCAATCCCAGCACCTCCTGGACCGCACCGGCCCAATGCCCTTGCGGCCAGTTGAACTCGGCCGAGCCCTGACAATAGCCGCCGGCGCAGCCCAGCAGGAACTGGCGATAGTCATCCGGCAAGCGGCAGCCGATCGATTTTTCGAACGCCTCGAGCCCTGCGAGCGTCGGTTGCTCCGCGCCTGCGCGATCGACGCTTGAAATGAATTCTGCAATATCCATGCGATCCTCTTCCTCGGCGCGAAACGCGCCAAGCCTTGTTGAACCAAGCCTTGTTCAGTCAAGCCTTGGTCGCAGGCGCACAAGAGCGGGTTCGACGACGGCAGTCGGTAGCCCGGATGGAGCGAAGCGAAATCCGGGATCTCGCACGTCACCGGCACCGTCCCGGATTGCGCGGAGCCTGTCATCGGGCGGCGCTTCGCGCCGACCCGTTGGCTCCATCCGGGCTACGTGGATACAAGGCTCGCCGAAAGGCCGCTCTAAAGCAGCTTCGCGCTGACGAACAGCGCGCGCACGGCGTTGGTCGCCTGCACCGCGAGCATAGCGTTGTCAGCGGCGCCTTCCAGCGCGTGGACGGCGTCACCGTGCAGCGAGCGGAATTCCATCCACTCGACCGATTTGAAATTGGTGAGGAATTGATAGGCCTGGCCGACAGTCGCGATCGCCAGCGTGTCACCGTTCAGCTTGATCTTGAACGTCGTACGCAGCGGTGTGTCGGAGCTTGAAGGATCACTCATGGGCTGCTTCTGGACGAGGACGGCTTAACGAACGGGAAACGGCAGCCCCGCCGCAGCAGGCAAATATCAGGAGTCGGTACTCGCGCGCTGCGAGGCGGTCGCCGATCCGCTCAGCTTCGGCACCACGACCAGGCGGTTGAACTCGCCGTTGTCCCAGGCCTTGAGGAAGCGGTCATAGTCCTTGATCGAGACGCAGCCGTTGGAATCCCCGCGCGGCCCGAGCATGTAATTGTGGGTGAGCAGGCCGACGCGTCCGAGCGCGCTGGTGCCCTCGGTGGGCGTCAGGCGCAACGCCCGGACGCCGTGGAACAGTTTTTCGCGCGGCTTCAGGTCGTAGGTCGCCGGCGGGGTCGCACCCACCATGCGCTGGTCGACATGGTCGGGGTCATCCATCAGCGGGCCCATGCCCGAATGCGCTTCCAGCGTGACGCCGCCCGGCAGGTAGAGAGCCTTGGCCGAGATGTCATAGACCGCCGTCCGCGAATCGTAGCCGAGCGCAGCGAGATCCGGCGCCTTGCCGAACAGGCCGCTGTCGGGCGTCAGCGAGGCCAGCCTGATCTTGTCGGTGAATTTTTCGAAGAAGTTGCGGTTGTCGACCCTCGGGTTGGTCTCCGCATAGGCCTGGCTGGAGGCGATCTGGGCGGAGAGGTCCGCCTGGGACGGGCGCGAGCGCGGCATCGGGACGGCGGCGTCGGCGCGCTGCGACGGCCTCCGCTCGTCGACCGCGGGCCGATTGTCCTCGGTCAGGATCGAGCGCCAGTCATCGCCCTGGAGCTTCTGGGCGAGCATCGCCTTGGCGTCGCGCAGCTTGAGCTGGACCGCGTTCAGGGCGGACCGCTCCAATCCCCGCAGGCCGGCATCGCGAGCGGGGCCCGACAGCGAGGTGAAACGCTCGTCGAACGACAGGGTATTGGCCGGCGGCAACGCGGCGGAGACCAGGGGGGTCGAATCGCTGAGATCCGAGACCCAGGCGGCGGCGCCGAGCGACAGCGCCATCGCGGCCAGAGACAGCAAAATGGTCTCGGCTCGCCCGATACGGCGGCGCGACAACAGCCTCTCGGCTCTTGCGGTGTCGGAAACCATCAGATCCCCAAATCGACCCCCGGGGGGACCCACCCCCACCCGGAGACTCTATACCAGAAACCACATTGGGAGCCMAAAGTTAGGCATAATCGCGGCCGGCAGGGTGCCCCAAGGTAGCCAATGTCCGATCCTTTCGACCTAAACCGGTTCATTCAGGCCCAGAATCCGGTCTACCCCGCGGTGATCGGGGAGTTGTCCCGGGGCCGGAAGCAGAGCCACTGGATGTGGTTCATTTTCCCGCAGGTTGCGGGCCTCGGCCTCAGCGCGATGTCGCAGCGCTACGCCATCGGCTCGCGGGCGGAGGCCTGCGCCTACCTCGCCCACCCCGTCCTGGGCGCCCGCCTCGTCGAATGCACCGGCCTCGTGCTCGCCGTCCAGGGGCGCAGCATCAACGCGATCCTGGGTGCACCGGATGACGCAAAATTTCGCTCGTCGATGACGCTGTTCGGCGCGGCGTCGGGTGAGCCGATTTTCGATCAGGCGATCGCCCGATATTTCGCAGGCGAACGCGATCAGGCGACGCTGGAGATCCTTGCCAAGCTCGATCGGCCGGCGCGGTAGCGCGACCTGCGTCCGGACGAATGGACGCATGCCGGCGGGGCATGCAGCCGGCAGCGTAAACCCCGGATTAATACCGGCTGCCTATCGTTTGCGCAGAATCGTTTTCTTCCCCGCGCCAATTGCCGGACAGATCATGAAAATCGGTACGCTCCTGACCGCCGCCATCGTCTCGTTGTCGACCGTCGGAGGCGGCCTCGCCGTCTATGTCGCCGTGACGAAGTACCAGACGATGGACAGGATCGCCGAGGCGCAGGGCCGGCTCGCGATCGTCCGTGCCGTCAGCGACATCCCGCGCTACCTCAACCCCGAGCGCGGCTTCGCCACCAACATCCTCTACGGGCCCGCGACCTACGACCCGGCGCAGCTTTCCGAGCACGACAAGCTGCGCAAGCAGACCGATGGCGCCCGCGACAAGATGAATGCGCAGCGCAAGGAGCTGCCCGGCCCGTTCGACGACGGCAGCACCATCGGCAGCCACATCGACGCGATCAATTMGAAATTTGTCGCGCTGCGCGAGGCCATCGACAAGGCGATGGCAGGCCCCGCGGAGGTGCGCAAGGACGCGGCCAAGAAGATCGTCGCCGACAACGCCGTGCTCAACGCCGCCGTCACCGCGCTGCTCAACGAGCAGGTGCGCCGCATGGCGATCCTCAACGGCGATGCCTACCGCCAAGCCAGCTACGCCAACGTCGCGATGACGCTGCGCGACGTGGGCGGCTTCAACTCCAGCCTGCACAAGAATCTGGTCGGGGGCAAGAAACCGGCGACCGACACTGAGAAGGCCGACATCAGCCGCTCGCAGGGCCGCAACGACCAGATCGTGATGGCGCTGCAGGAATTGCGCGGCAACCCGTCAACCCCGGCGAACGTCGCCGCTGCGCTGGAGAAGTTCAACTCGATCTATATCGAGGAGTTCGGCCGCGAGCTCAAGCTGGTGAAGGACGGTGCGGTCAGTGGCAAGTATGAACACGACGTCGATACCTACTACACGGCCACGCAGCGCGGCCTCAGCACCATCATCGAGGTCCGCGACGCGTTCTATGACAACGCCGAGCAGATCCTCGCCGGCGCCTCCGCCGCCGCGCGCACCAGCTTCACCATCGCACTCGTCGGTCTCCTCGCCGTGCTGATCGCCAGCGCCGGCCTCATCGTGATGGTCCGCCGCCGCGTCTGCGCCCCGATCGTCAGCCTGACGACGCGGATGTCGCGCCTTGCCGACGGCGACGTTGCGGAAGAGATCCCCGGCGCCGAGCGTTCTGACGAGATCGGGGCGATGGCCGCAGCCGTCAAGGTGTTCAAGGACAACRTGATCCGGGCCGACCGGCTCGCGGCCGAGAAGCAGGCCGAGAACGACGGCAAGATGCGCCGCGCCCAGGCGCTCGACGGCCTCACCCGCGCGTTCGAGGCCAAGGTCACGGAGCTCGTCGGCGGCCTCTCCCGCGCCTCCTCCACCATGGAAGGCACGGCGCAGTCGATGACCTCGACCGCGGCGCAGACCAACAGCCAGGCCGCGATCGTCGCCGCGGCCTCGCAGCAGACCTCGACCAACGTGCAGACGGTCGCCAGCGCCACCGAGGAGCTGACCTCCTCGATCGCGGAGATCGGCCGCCAGGTCGCGCAAAGCACCGAGATCGCGACGCGGGCGGTCGACAACGCCCGCCGCACCGGCGACACGGCGCGCGCGCTCGCCGAGGGCGCGCAGAAGATCGGCGACGTCGTCACGCTGATCCAGAGCATCGCCGAGCAGACCAATCTTCTCGCTCTCAACGCCACGATCGAGGCCGCACGTGCCGGTGACGCCGGCCGCGGCTTTGCCGTGGTCGCGTCCGAAGTGAAGTCGCTGGCCGGCCAGACCGCGAAGGCAACCACCGAAATCTCCGAGCAGATTTCAGCGATCCAGACCGCGAGCGACGAGACCGTGACCGCGATCCGCAACGTCGCCGACGTCATCGCCGAGATCGATCAGATCGGCACGGCGATTGCGGCCGCCATCGAGCAGCAGGGCTCGGCGACCAAGGAAATCTCCCGCAGCGTCCAGGAGGCCGCCCGCGGCACCCAGGAAGTCAACACCAACATCACCGGTGTGCAGCGCGCCGCCGACGACACCGGAGCTGCCGCCAAGGAAGTGCTGGGCGCGGCCGAACAACTCTCGACGCAGTCGCGCGACCTCGCCGGTCAGTTCGACCGCTTCCTCGCCGAGGTCAGGACCGCGTAAGGCGCGGATTCGTAGCCCGGCGGATTCGTAGCCCGGATGGAGCCAACGGGTCGGCGAAGCGCCGCCCGATGACAGGCTCCGCGTAATCCGGGATCTCTGACGTCATCGGCAGCCCCCCCGGATTGCGCTTCGCCCCATCCGGGCTACGGGACATCAATACGGCGGCGCCTTGCGGGCGCGCTGCGCCTTGGCCGCCTCGATCCACCACAAAAGATCGTCGGCAAAGCGCGGGAACGACCGCTCCAGCGCCTTGCCGCCCTCGCCGATCGGCTCGCTTTCGGCCGACAGCGTCTGCGCGATCGGCCCGACACCGATGGTGCTCGACACCACCACCATGCCCATCTCCGACAGCGTGCCGTGCCAGGCGGTCGAGGCGCGCGCGCCGGACAGGCGGCCGGCGGAATAGCTCACGATCGCGGCCGGGCGCCAGAACCACTCCTCCAGGAAGTGATCGGTGAGATTTTTCAATCCGGGCTGAATGCCCCAATTGTATTCGCCGGTGACGAAGACGAAGCCGTCGGCGCCGCGGATCTGCCCCGCCAGCTTCTCGAGCGCCTCGGGCGCCGCACCCTTGGGATATTCCTTGTACATGCGGTCGAGCATCGGCAGGCCGATTGCCTTGGCATCGATGAACTCGACCTCCTCGCCGCGATTGCGGAGGCGGTCGATGACGAAATTCGCAAGGCGAATGCCCATGCGGTCGGAACGGTAGGATCCGTAGAGGACGAGGATGCGGTTGCTCATGGCGGGCACGCTAGCACGAAACAGCGGTACGGCCTCAACCGATTTGCCGCGCTATCGTTGTCGTCCAAGTTCCAGCGTTTGCGACGGCGTCTCGCCGAACTGGTCACGATAGCTTCTGGAGAAGTCGCTGAGATGCCAGAAGCCGAACGCCAGTGCGACGGCCTTGACGCTGTCGGCACCGGCGAGCAGGCGCTGGCGCACCAGCCACAAGCGGCGCAGGCGCAAGTAGCGATGCAGGCT
>NZ_JBFULT010000415.1:0-6798 GCF_054049755.1 Bradyrhizobium sp. P5_C11_2 | reverse complement strand
GGGGCGGTCCAAGGGACCGAGCCTGGAACGGGATTCTGGGCCTGGCTTGTGCGAGAGCCACCCCGGAATGACGAAAACACTCTACGCAACTCTTGCTAACGCCCGTAGAACAAGATGCTGGCGATGACGAGCATCGCCGTCACCGCCAGCATATGCGCGAGCGCTCCCGAGGCCGCCCCCTTGGTGGCTTCCTTCATGCCTATTCTCCCTAGACTTGGGCGTGACTCATCGTTGCGCGCACTGCGCACCCGACGGTCAATTGTTTTTACTCGGAACACCCCTTGCGAGTATTCACCGTGATTTGTCCCCACACGGCGAATATCGACTGTGCCAAGGTCGATCAGCAATGCGGCGGCATTTTGACTCGATGATGTTGCTCTTGCGGTCTCGCAGCGAACGGTTTGCGGAAACTTTCCTCAACCGCGAAAAGTTTCACCGGAGCTTCCTGGGAGAACTCGCGGGTGCCTTGGGTGTGGCCATGGATTTGGCCTTCGAGGCCTCCATCAGCGCATCCCTGATGTTGGTGAGATGGCGCGTCATGGCGTGGCTCGCCTTGCGCGGGTTCCTCGCTTGAACGGCTTCGAAGATGGCCTCGTGATCGCTGCGCCACATGGGACGATAGTCCTCCATCTGCATGTGGTTGTGAATCTCCTGCCAGATGCCGGACTCGGTCTGTGCGCGCCACAGCGAGTCGCTGATCGACACCAGCGCGCCGTTTCCCGTCGCTTCGGCCAGCACCATGTGGAAGCGGTGGTCAGACGTGTCGGCCTCGCGTCCCTGCGCGTGTTCCCAGCGCATCATCGCAAGCGCTTCGGCGAGTTGCGCGAAGGTGGCCTCGGAGCCGCGCTGCGCCGCGATCGCCGCGATCTGCGGTTCGATGAGCTGGCGCGCTTCCAGATTCTCGAACGGGCCAAATCCTTCGAGCGCATGCACGTCAGGGGCTTCCTGACGACTGATCACATAGACGCCGCTGTTGCTGCGCACCTTCAGCATCCCGGCCATCGCCAGCGACAGGATGGCCTCGCGCACCGTCGGCCGCGACACGCCAAAAGTCTTCGCGAGATCGCGCTCTGCCGGCAGGCGCTGGCCGATCCGGTAACTCGCCTGGATCATCGCAGCAATGCGCCGAGCGACGATCTCGAAGCTGCGTTCGGGCTTGGATGGGGGATCGTGCAACATCTTCGTGCTCATCAGCTCTTTTTTTGAGTTTGACAAGCTGCGGCACGAAAGCCAAGCTGGTCAGACCAATTTGGACTGACCAGTTTCGCGCGACCGGGGTTGGGAATACTCCGTCGGTGGGACGATGGAGGCTGCGCGCGTGTTCGACAGCAAGCCGAATTCAGCCGAGGCGCGCGACATCGCGTTCCATCTGCACTCGCAGACCAATCCTCAGCGGCATGCAGAAATCGGACCGTTGATCATGGCGCGCGGCGAGGGCGTCCATGTCTATGACGCCAGCGGCAAGCGTTATCTGGAAGCGATGGCCGGGCTCTGGTGCACCTCGCTCGGCTTTTCCGAGACGCGGCTCAAGGCGGCGGCGCTTGCTGCCTACGACAAGTTCGGCTTCTACCACAGCTTCAATCACAAGACGCCGGACAACACGATCGACCTCGCCGAGAAGCTGGTCGAAATCTCGCCGATCCCGGATGCGCAGGCCTATTTCGCCACCTCCGGCTCGGAGGCCACCGAGACCATGGTGAAGCTCGCCTGGGTGTATCACGCGGTCCATGGCAAGCCCGGCAAGCGCAAGATCATCGCCCGTGATCGCGGTTTCCATGGCTCGACGATCGTTGCGGCCTCGATGTGCGGCTTGCCGCGCATGCACCGTGAATTCGGCCTCCCGCTCGACGGCTTCCTGCACACGCATTGCCCGGATGCCTATCGCGGCACGAGGCCGGGCGAGAGCGAGGCGGCGTTCGTCGACCGCCTCGCGGCCGATCTCGAAGCACTGATCATGGCCGAGGGACCGGATACGATCGCAGCCTTCATCGCCGAGCCGATCAACGCCGGCGGCGGCATCGTCGTGCCGCCGAAGGGATATTTTGCAAAGATCGAGGCGGTGCTGCGCCGTCACGACATCCTGGTGCTCGGCGACGAGGTGGTCTGCGGCTTCGGCCGCACCGGCAACTGGTTCGGCTGCGAGACGGTCGGCATGAAGCCGGACATGGTGGCGCTCGCCAAGGGCATCACCTCGTCCTACTTCCCGATGTCAGCCGTGTTGCTGGGACGTCCGATCCGCGATGCGCTCAGCGAGATGAACAAGGGCGGCGAGCTGTTCGGCCACGGTTTCACCAATTCCGGGCACCCGGTCGGCGCGGCCATCGCGCTCGAAACGCTGAAGATCTATCACGAGATGGATGTGGTGCCGCATGTTCGCCGCATGGGCGGCCGGCTCCGCGCCGGGCTGGAGCAGATCGCACGGGATTCGCGCATCGTCGGCCAGGTGCGGGGCGAGGGATTGATGATGGGGGTCGAGCTGGTCGCCGACCCCGCGACGCGGCAAGCCTTCGATCCCGCGCTGAAGGTCGGCGCGATGTTCGACGCGCTCGCGATCGAGAATGGCCTGATCATTCGCGCGATGGGCGACACGATCGGGTTCTGCCCGCCGCTGATCATCGACGACGCCGGAGTCGACGAGGCGCTCGACCTGTTCGCGAAAACCTTGTTCAGCGCCGAAGCCAGGCTTGCCGAGACACGTCCATCTGCGTAACCCGTTGAGGAGACCATAACATGCGCCGTCGAGACCTGCTCCGATCCACACTGGGCGCCGGTCTCGGCGTCGCCTTTGGCTCTGCTCTTGCGATGCCGCGGCTGGCCCGCGCGCAAGGTTCGCGCGTGCTGCGCTTCGTGCCGCAGGCCGATGCGGCGATCCTCGATCCGATGATCACCACGGGCCTGGTCAACCGGAACCACGGCTTCCTGATCTGGGACACGCTCTACGGCGTCGATGAGAAATTCCAGGTTCAGCCGCAGATGGTCGCCGGCCATACCGTCGAGAACGACGGCAAGCTCTGGACGATGACGTTGCGGGATGGCTTGAAATTCCACGACGGTGAGCCCGTGCGCGGCCGCGACGTGGTGGCGAGCCTGAAACGCTGGGCCTCGCGCGATGCGTTCGGCAATTCACTCTTCAACCTGGTCGAAGAAATCTCGGCACCCGATGACAAGACCGTACGCTGGCGTCTCAAGTCGCCGTTTCCACTCCTGCCGGAAGCGCTCGGCAAAGTGGGCGCCATCGTCGCCTTCATCATGCCGGAACGTCTTGCGCAGACGGACAGCGTCACGCCGGTCAAGGAGCTGATCGGCTCCGGTCCGTTCAGGTTCCAGGCCGATCAGCACGTGCCCGGCGCGCGCCTGGTCTACACGCGTTTCGACGGCTATGTGCCGCGCCCCGAGGGGACGCCGAGCCTGCTCTCCGGCCCGAAGATCGCGCATTTCGACCGGGTCGAGTGGCAGGTCATCCCGGACCCCGCGACGGCTGCGGCTGCGCTTCAGCAGGGCGAGATCGACTGGTGGGATCAGCCCATCGTCGACCTGTTGCCGAAGCTGAAGAGCAACAAGGCGCTGACTGTCGAACTGCTCGACCCGATCGGTAATGTCGGCGTGCTGCGCTTCAACCACACGCAGCCGCCGTTCGACAACCCGGCGATCCGCCGCGCGGTGCTCTCCGCCATCAGCCAGAAGGAGTTCATGTCCGCGGTCGCGGGAGAGGACACCAGTCTCTGGCGGGACAAGGTCGGCTTCTTCGCGCCCGGCGGCATCATGGCGAACGATGCCGGCATGGACGCGCTGACCGGCCCCCGCGATATCGCCGCCGCGGCCAAGGCCATCAAGGACGCCGGCTACAAGGGCGAGAAAGTGCTGCTGATGGCGCCGGGCGATTTCCCCGTCATCGGGCAGATGAGCGAAGTCGCGGCCGACCTGTTCCGCAAGCTCGGTTTCAATCTCGACTACGCGGCGATGGACTGGGGCTCGATGCTGCGGCGCATGGGCAACCGCGAGACGCCGGACAAGGGCGGATACAGCGCCTTCTGCACTTATTCCGCCGGCGTCACGCAGCTCAATCCTTCGGCGCATAACTTCATCCGCGGCAGCGGTGACAAGGCGACGTTCGGCTGGGCGAAGAGCGAGAAGCTGGAGCAACTGCGTGATGCCTGGTTCGCCGCGCCCGATGCCGCCGCGCAGGCCAGGATCGGCGTCGAGATGCAGAAGCAGTGCTTTATCGATGTCCCCTATGTTCCGCTTGGTGTCTTCTATCAGCCGACCGCTTACAAGAAGAGTCTGACGGGCATGCTCAAGGGCCTGCCGTTGTTCTGGAATGTGCGCGGCGCCTGAAGAAGGATTTTCGATGCTTCCGATCACCGGCTATGCGGACCGCTGGAGCGTGCGCTCCGGCGACGACATCAACTTCATGATCGCGGTCAAGGGCGGCGGCCGCTATTCGGCGCGGATCGCCCGAATCATCTGTGGTGACCCGAATCCCAGGGGACCCGGTTATCGCGAGATTCCGGTCAAGTGGGATCTCGAAGGCCAGCACGATGGCATCGAGCAGACCATCGCCAAGGGCTCCTGGGTCGATGTATCAGCACTGGCGTTGCCGGCAGGTCCGATCGCCTTTGCCGCGACCGTCTGGCCGACCCTGCTCGCCGCGGGCAAGCAGGCCGTGCTGAACTGGGCGGGCGCAGGCGGCTCGTTGACGCTCGGCGTCGGCAAGGCGGGCGCTTTCGCCCGGCTGGTGACCGGCGAGGGCACCTTCGAGGTCGAGACCGGCATCGCGCTGACCGAGCGGGCGTGGCACGACATCGCGTGCCTGTTCGATCCGGCGACCGGATCGCTGGCGATCGCACAGGCGCCGCGCAAGATCAGGCTCGACCGCGACGAGCGCGCGACGAAAATGCTGGGCGCGCCGCGCACCGCGTTGGCCGGCATGGGGGCCGTCGCGATCGCGGCGGAGCGCGCAGGGAAGGGCGTGGCCCGTCACTTCAACGGCAAGGTCGAACGTCCCCGCATCACCGATGGCGGCACGGGCCTCGACGGCATCATCGCCGCGCAAGCTTCCGGAACGGCGGCCGCGGCCATCGCCGAATGGGATTTTTCCATCGGCATTCCGACCGATACGGCAACCGATATCGGCCCCTTCAAGGCGCACGGCACCTGCATCAACCTGCCGACGCGCGCGATGACGGGCTCGCGCTGGACCGGCGGGGTGACGCATCGCTGGACGGAAGAGCCGAAGCTCTGGGGCGCGATCCATTTCCACGACGACGACATTGGCGATGCCGGCTGGCAGCCGTCGCTGACCTTCACCGTGCCCCAGGACTGGACGAGCGGCGTCTACGCGCTGCACCTCGAAAAGGATGGGGCGCGCGACAACATCGTCTTCTATGTCCGCGCCAGAATACCGGGTTCGCAGGCCAAGGTGGCGTTCCTCGCGCCGACCTTCAGTTACACGGTCTACAGCCAGTATCAGAAGAAGGGCAGGCAGGCCCTGATCACGGAACGTTCGCTGGCCTGGGGCGCGCTGGCACAGGCGCCGGACGGCCATCCGGAATACGGCGTCTCGCCCTACAATTTCCATTCGGACGGCAGCGGCGTGGTGATGTCGACCATGCGCCGGCCGTTGATCGACAAGCGCGTCAACCAGATCCATCTGGTCGATCCGAGCGACTATGGCTCCGGCCTCTACTGGATCTCCGCCGACAGCGCCATCACCGATCTCCTGACCCGCAAGGGCATCGACTTCGAGGTCATCACCGATCACGACGTCCATGCCGAAGGCGTCGATCTGCTGTCGAAATATTCCGTCGTTCTGACCGGCCAGCATCCAGAGTACCACACCCACGAGACGCTCGACGCGCTCAGTGCCTATCTCGGCAATGGCGGCCGCTTCATGTATCTCGGCGGCAACGGCTTCTACTGGAAGGTGGTGCCGCATGCGACAGGCACCTGGGCCTTCGAATTGCGACGCGCCGAGGGCGGCATCCGTCTCTGGGAAACGCTTCCCGGCGAGAGCTATCATGCTTTCGACGGCTCCTATGGCGGCCTTTGGCGACGGCTCGGCCGCCCGCCGCAGGCGCTGGTCGGCGTCGGCTTCAGTACGCAAGGGGAGTATATGGGCTTCCCCTACACCTTTCTCGACGGCGTTCTCGATCCCCGCGTCGCATTCATGCGCGACGGTATCGAGGTTCTGGCAAGGCCGGGCGCCAAGCTCGGCGAGCGCGGGTTCATGGGCGGTGGCGCCGCCGGCCACGAGCTCGACCGCGCCGACACGCGCCTCGGCACGCCGCATCATGCGATCATCATAGGCCGCGCCGTTCTCACCGATCCGACCTATCAGCCGGTCAACGAGGAGCGTTACGACCACACCTGGCCGGCCTCGCGGGAGGACATCATCCGCTCCGACCTGACCTTCTTCGAAACACCGAATGGCGGCGCGGTGTTTTCGGTCGGTTCGATGAATTTCATCGGCGCGTTGCCGGTCGATGGCTACAACAACGTGGCGGCCCTGCTGGTGACCAACATCGTCAGGCGCTTTGCCGATTCGACGCCGTTCCCGGTGCCGAAGGCCCCCGCGTAAGCAGGCCTATCGCATATGACAGCTGGAGACTGCCGGATGAACTCGGCCTGCATGGTTCGAGACGCCCGCTTTGGCGGGCTCCTCACCATGAGGGTCTGATATCTCGCCGCAAGACGCGACCTCGTCCTGAGGGCCCGCCGCAGGCGGACGTCTCGAAAGGATGGGCCGCAGGTGAGCTTTCAGCCACGATTTTCTTCAAATGCGATTGCCCTGCATAAGGG
>NZ_JBFULT010000414.1:0-6831 GCF_054049755.1 Bradyrhizobium sp. P5_C11_2 | reverse complement strand
CTGCAAGCCTGGTTCGTCCGCACCGGTCATCCCGCCGGGAACGATCCCTATTTCCTCTATGCCTCCTCCAATATCGGCAGCTTTCTGGCGCTGTTGTCCTATCCGTTCCTGCTGGAGCCGATGTTCACGCTGCATACGCAGAACCGGTTCTGGACCGGCGGCTATGGCCTCCTGATCGTCCTGATCGCCGCCTGCGGCGTGCTGTTGTTGCGCTCGCCGAAGCTGGCGGTGGTCGATGCACGAACCGAGGAGATCAATGCGCCGGCACCCGGCCTCGTGACGCGGCTGCGCTGGATCTTCCTCGCCGCGGTGCCGTCCGGCCTGCTCATCGCCGTCACCGCGCACATCTCGACCGACGTCGCGGCGGCGCCGCTGCTGTGGGTGTTGCCGCTGTCGCTGTATTTGCTCACCTGGGTGGTGGTGTTCCAGTCGCGGCCGCTGCTGCCGCACAAATGGATGCTGATGCTCCAGCCGGTCGCGATCGCGGGCGTCATCCTGCTGCTCGCCTTCGGCGGCGAGCAGAATCTGCTGCTGACGCTYGGCGGTCATCAATTGTGCTTCTTCGTCATCGCCATGGCCTGCCACGGCGAATTGGCGCGGACACGGCCGGCCGCGAAATATCTCACCGGCTTCTATGTCGCGTTGTCGTTCGGCGGCATGGTCGGTGGCCTGTTCGCAGGACTTCTGGCACCGTTCACCTTCTCCTGGATCGCGGAATATCCGATCCTGGTCGCGCTCGCCGCGCTGTGCCGGCAGTCGGCGAACGAGCGTTTTGCTGGTCTCGTCAAATGGTACTGGCTGGCCCTTGCCGCGCTGGCGGTGGCACTCGTTGTGCCGTCATACACCACGGGCAATCTCTCGACCTGGTTCGAGGATCACCGCGTCTGGGTCGCCGGCGCCGTCGGCCTGCTGGCGGCACTTCTGGCGCTCGCGCTCAATGCCGGCCGCTGGAAGATCTTTGCCACCGTCGTGCTCGCGCTGGCCCTGATCCGGATCTATCCGGCGGACGAGGGCCGCGTCATCACCGTGCGCAGCTTCTTCGGCGTGCACAAGATCGTGGTGACGCCCGGCGGTTATTTCCACGTGCTGATGCACGGCACCACCATTCACGGCGCCGAGCGCTTCCGCAACAATGACGGCACGCCGGTCACCGGCCGGCCCGAGCCGATCACCTACTATCACAAGGACGGCGGCATCGGTCAGGCCATCACCGCGCTCCGCGAGCGCAAGGGCGCGCCGCTGAAGGTCGCCGCGATCGGCGTCGGATCGGGCACGCTTGCCTGCGCCGCCGAGCARGGCGAGAGCTGGAAGTTCTTCGAGATCGACCAGTCCATGGTCGACGCCGCGCGCGATCCGAAGAATTTCCGTTACATCTCGAGCTGCGCGCCAGACCTGAAGCCGGTGATCGGGGACGCACGCCTCACCTTCGCGAAGGAGCCGGACGGCGCCTACGATCTCATCATCGTCGATGCCTATTCGTCGGATGCGATCCCGATCCATCTGGCGACCGAGGAGGCGATGAAGATCTACAAGGACAAGCTCGCGCCGCACGGCGCCGTGGTGATGCATGTCTCCAACCGGCATCTCGATCTCGAGCCGGTCGTGGTCGGCATCGCCGATGCCAACGATCTCAAGAGCTGGGTCTACAACGAGGATTCCGGTCGCGACTCCGACTACATCTTCTCCACCGACGTCGTCATCTCCGCGCGCGAGGCGGCCGATGTCGGCAAGCTCGCGTCCTCCAAGCAGTGGGAGGAGACCGAGGCCGATGACAGGGTGCGGGTCTGGACCGACGACTATTCCAACATCCTCGGCGCGCTGTACCGCCGTCTGAAGGATGGGGAGTGATGGTTCGTGGTTCGTAGCCCGGATGGAGCCAACGGGTCGGCGCGAAGCGCCGCCCGATGACAGGCTCCGCGTAATCCGGGATCACTCCCACCCTGGGCGACGCTGGTCCCGGATTGCGCTTCGCTCCATCCGGGCTACGGTATCGCCGAGATAGATCCTACGGCTCGACCGGCGTCCCCGCCGGCAGCGCAATTCCATTCCCGCCCACGACCTGTCGCAACAGGTCCGGGCGGTCGGAGATGATGCCGTCGACGCCAAGCTCGATCATGCGCGCCATGTCGTCGGGCTTGTTGACGGTCCAGACCACGACGCGCAGGCCGAGCTCATGGGCCTCGGCGACAAGCGCTGCCGTCACATCGCCGAAATAGGGCGACCACACCGCGCCGCCCGCGGCCTTGATCGTCCGCGGCAGCGAGCCGCCGTGATCGGCGGGATTGAAGCCCGCCGTCCAGTTGCTGGCCTTGTCGAGCACGACGGTCGGTGCCGGGCCGCGCTGGAGCGTCAGGTAAACGGTCGGAATCGTCGGTGCCCGCTGCTGCACGAGCAGCAGGGTTCGCCAGTCGAATGACTGGATCATGACGCGCTCGGAAAAGTTCTCGGCCTCGATCACCCCGAGCAGCCTGGCGACGAAGCCTTGCGGATCGAGCGACTCGTCCGGATGGTTCGGATCGATCTTGGTCTCGATGTTGAGGCGCACGCTTCTGTTGCCGGACTTGCGCACCAGCGCAAACAGCTCGCGCAGGGTGGGAATGCGCGTCCCCGGCACGGCGCGCTGGTCGGGGAATTGTCTTGCATAAGCGCTGTCCGGCCGGATCTGGCCGACGTCATATCTCCTGACGTCGGCGAACTGCAATTTCACGAACGGCGTACCGGGCAGGGCGACATAGGCGCCGGACGCATCCCGGGCAAGGTCGGGGTTGAGCCCGCGCTCGTGCGACACGACGACCTCGCCGTCGGCGGTGACGCCGACGTCGAGCTCCAGCGTGTCAACGCCCATGGACAGCGCGTTGGCGAAGGCCGGCAGCGTGTTTTCCGGCAACAGCGCCCGCCCGCCGCGATGCGCCTCGAGATCGAATCCCATGGCCTTTCCCGCGATCAGGATCGAGATCACAGTCAAAACTATCGCAGCACGTGATGGCATGGCGGCTCGGAGGGCAAGCGAAAAGGGCAGCATTTGAGTGCACTTTGGCGCGTCCTGCCCATCCTACAGGCTTTCGTGGCTGTTGAAACCTTGGGCGGCGGCTTGGGTTGCGCTCGCCAGGCTTGTATGTACTCATGGAAGCCGCCCTGGAATTCCGAACGTGCAACAGAAACGCGATCACCGCATCATCCGCAGCCGGCATTTTCACAGGATGCAGCGGCGGCATTTCATCATCTTCGACCTGCTGCCGTTCGTCGGCACGCTGGTGGCACTGGGCCTCTTGTTCTACCGCCCGATCGGGGTGATGGAGCTCAGCCTGTTCTTCGGCTTCTGGCTGATCACCGGGCTCGGCCTCACCGTCGGCTATCACCGCCTGTTCACCCACCGCGCGTTTGCGACGTCCACCGCGATGAGCGCGATCCTGATCATCATGGGGTCGATGGCTGGGCGCGGACCGATGCTGTCCTGGGCGGCGATGCACCGGCGCCATCACGAATTGTCCGATCATGACGGCGATCTGCATTCGCCGCGTCTGCACGGCGACGGCCTGCTCGGTCGCCTGCGCGGCTTCCTGCATGCGCACCTGACCTGGATGATCGAGCACGATTATCCCAACGTCGCGCATTACGTGCCCGATCTGATGGCGAACCGCGCGCTGGTTGCGGTCAACAGCTACTATTACAGCTGGGCCGCGCTCGGCCTGTTGCTGCCGGCCGCGATCGGCGGCCTTGCCACCATGAGCCTGTGGGGCGCGCTGAGCGGTTTGCTCTGGGGCGGCGTGGTGCGCATGTTCGTGGTCGAGCAGACGATGTCCGCCATCAACTCGATCATGCATACGTTCGGCGCGCAGCCCTTCGTCACCCGCGACGACAACAGCCGCAATCTCGGCGTGATGGCCTGGCTCGCCTGGGGCGAGGGCTGGCACAACAATCATCACGCTTTCCCCTATTCCGCCGCCTTCGGGCTGCGCTGGTTCGAGTTCGATCCCGGCTTCATCTTCATCCGGGCGCTGGAAGCGCTGGGACTGGCCTGGGACGTCAAGGTGCCGAGCGAGGAGAAGATCGCGCGGCGCATGCTGCGGCAGCCGGGCGACGCTGCGCCCGACCTCGAAACGGGCTGAGCATCATCAACCGGCGCGAGAGCCGGTGATGGCGCGGCTTTGACCCGATGCTGTTCAACGACTACCCCTTTCTCCTGGTCTTCCTGCCGGCGGCGCTGCTGATCTACCGCCTGGCCGATCCCTTTCCGCCGTTGCGGATCGGCGTGCAGGTCGCGCTTTCACTCGCCTTCTATGCCTGGGGCAGCCCGTCCTTCATCCTGCTCCTGGTCGCCTCGGTTTCAATCAACTGGCTCGCGTCGATCGCCTATGGCCGGATGAAATGGTCCGGGGTCCTCACGCTGGTGATCGTGCTCGATCTCGCCGTGCTGGCGCTGTTCAAATACGCTAACTTTGTGCTGGCCAATCTCGGCCTCGTGTTCGGCACGACGATGCCGCAGCTCGACATCGGGTTGCCGCTCGGCATCTCCTTCTTCACCTTCCACCACATCATGTATCTGGTCGATCTGAAGCGCGGCAAGGCGCCGCTCTATGCGCTCGACCGCTACGCGCTTTACATCGCCTTCTTCCCGCAGGCGATCGCGGGGCCGCTGGCCCGCTGGTCGGAGGTGATGCATCAGTTCGGCCGCGAGGTCTACGCGCCGGGCTGGCAGCGCCGATTCTGCATCGCGACCTGCTTCATCGCACTCGGCCTGTTCGAGAAGGTCGTGATCGCCGACAGCACCGCGCATCTGCTCGATCCCATCTACGCGAAGGCCGCGAGCGGACCGCTTGCGAGCGGCGATGCCTGGCTCGCCTTCTGCTTCTCGTTCCAGATCCTGTTCGACTTCTCCGGCTATTCCGACATCGCGATCGGCCTCGGCCTCCTGTTCGGCGTGCAGCTGCCGTATAATTTCAATGCGCCGCTGCGCTCGACCAGCATCCAGGATTTCTGGCAGCGCTGGCACATCACCTTGATGCTGTTCCTGCGCGACTATGTGTTCTATCCGCTGGTCAATCTGCGCCTCCTGCCTCGGCGCTGGCTTCCGGTGCAGTTCTTCGGCGCGATGCTGATCACGATGGCGCTGTGCGGCCTGTGGCACGGCGCGAGCTGGGCCTTTGTGCTGTGGGGCGTGCTGCACGGCCTCGCGCTGGTCGCCTGCGCGCTGTGGCGCCGCTACGGGCCGGAGTTTCCGTCATGGCTCGGATGGGCGCTCACCGTGCTGTTCGTGCTGGCAACCGGCGTGATTTTTCGCGCGGGATCGGTCGAGGCCGCCTGGCAAGTCTTTTCCGGGCTCGCTTCGGCGCTGCCGCTTGATCGCGGACAGCATCTGTGGCCGCTGATTGTGGCGCCGCTGTTTGCCTTCCTGTTGCCGGCGAGCCAGGACATCGTCGCCGTGTTCACCCGCCGGCCGAATCCGGCGCTCGCTGGTGTGCTCGGCATTGGCCTGTTCGCATTGTTGCTCCACATGGGTGGTCGGGATCTCCATGAGTTCGTCTACTTCAGGTTCTGATGCCGACCCCGGCTGGGGCCGCAGCCTCAAGGCGTGCCTGGGCACGCTGGTCGGCGCTGGCCTGCTGGTGCTCGCGCTGATGGTGCTGGTCGACCCCTATGACAGCGGCAAGCTTGGGCTGCTCGGTATCGACGGCGTCGACAATCGCCTCACCCAGATCACGGCCGCGAGCCGTGCGAGAGACCCGAATTTCAACGCCGCCATTCTGGGCAACTCCACGGCGCAGATGATCGAACCGGCGGAATTGTCACGCGCAACCGGCCTGCGCTTCGTGCAGCTCTACATGACCGGCGCAATTCCGCGCCAACAGCTCGCGGTGCTCGACTTCTTCCTGCGACATCACAAGGAGGTCGGCGCGCTGGTGATCGCGGCCGATCCCGGCTGGTGCGTGCATGCGCGGCCGAAGGAGGAGGGGGTTCCGTTTCCCTATTGGCTCTACGACAACAGCGTCGTCACCTACGCGGTGCGGCTGATCTCCTGGCAGGCCATCGAGCAGGCCTTTCAGCGCTTGAGCATCGGGCTTGGCCGGCGGCAGCGGATGAATCCGGATGGCTTCGTCAGCTACGAGGACATCTGGCCGCCCGGGCAATTCAACGAGGTCGGCTGGCCCAGGGATCCCGCGCCGGCTGCGTCTTCCGGGATGCGGGCGACGTTCCCCGAGATCGCCGCGCTGGACGATATCGTCAGGAAGCTGCCGGCCAATGTGCCCGTCGTCATCTTCGTGCCGCCGACCTTTGCAGCCACCGTGCCGAAGCCCGGCACGGAAACGGCGCTGGAGCGCGGCGCCTGCGACGCCGCACTGAAGAATGTTGTCGCAGGACGGGCCCGCAGCAATTTCATCAGCTATCGGGTCGACAACGAGCTCACCCGCGACCCCGACAATTTCGCCGACTTCATCCACTACCGCTCCAAACTCGCGCGCCCAATTGAGCAGGGCATTGTCGCGAGCCTGCGCGATGGAGAGAAGGCCAAGATCGATTTCTGAGCTGTCGTTGGCTCAGCCGATCTCCGCGAAACTGCCGTCGAGCCAGAGCCTGCGGGCCAGCTTGCGCTGGATCTTGCCGCTCGTGGTCTTCGGCAGCGCGCCGGGACGGATCAGCGCGATATGGCGTGCGGAGAGCTCGTGGCTGTCGGCAACGGCCTCGCGGATCTGGTCCTTGATCTCGGAGGTGTCGATCGTGTGGCGCGCGGTGCGCTCGACCTCCTGGACGATGACGAGGCTCTCTTCACCGCGCTCGTCCGGCACTGAGAACGCCGCGCCGCAGTTTTCGCGCAAGCCGCCGTCAAGCGAT
>NZ_JBFULT010000413.1:0-6847 GCF_054049755.1 Bradyrhizobium sp. P5_C11_2 | reverse complement strand
CGATCAGGCTTCGCAATTGATCGGCGACCTGGCGATAGAGCCGTCTCGCCTCCACAGCTTCCAGCGGCACGCTGGCCTCCCCGAAAGGGCCGCGCCGGTCGGTTCCCGGCGGCCCGCCAATTTTGGATAATTGGCCTTACCAATTGACCGCAGCATTGACCGAGCACGGGCGCCATGTCAAGCAGCGGCAAAACAAGGGGAGAGACGACCATGCGCCTTGGCTGCGCCAATCTCGACCGGCTGCCGCCGGCCATTCGCGGTCCGGCCTATGACCGCTCGGGCGTCACGCCCGGCATCGTGCATCTGGGCCTCGGGGCCTTTCATCGCGCCCATCAGGCCGTCGTCATCGACGATTGCCTTGCCGCCGGCGCCACCGCCTGGGGCATCGTTGGCGCCAGCCTGCGCAGTCCGGATACGCGCGACGCCCTCGCGCCGCAGGACCATCTCTACACCGTCGCCGTGCGCGCGGCCGAAGGCACCGAGCACCGCGTCATCGGCGCGCTGCTCGACAGCGTCGTCGCGCGCGAGAACCCGGCGCGGCTGGTCCAGGGGATGGCCGATCCCGCCATCCGCATCGTCTCGCTCACCGTCACCGAGAAAGGCTATTGCCACACGCCGCAGACCGGCGATCTCGACGAGCGGCATCCGGACGTCGTGCACGATCTGAACAATTTCGACGCGCCGCGCTCGGCGCCCGGCTTCATCGTGGCCGCGCTTGCGCGGCGGCGGGCGCAAGGTCTTCCGCCCTTCACCGTGCTGTGCTGCGACAATCTCGCCGCCAACGGCCACACCGTGCAGCGCATCGTGACGCAGTTCGCGGCGCTGCGGTCGAAGGACCTCGGCAAGTGGATCGCGGATAACGCCGCCTTCCCCTGCACCATGGTCGACCGCATCGTGCCGGAGACGCTGGAGGCCGACCGCGAAGCGGTTTCCGCTGCGCTCGGCGTGCGCGACGCCTGGCCGGTGATGACCGAGCCGTTCACGCAATGGGTGGTCGAGGACCGCTTTTGCGCGGGCCGGCCTGATCTCGCGGCTGCAGGCGTCGAGCTCGTCGCCGACGTCAAGCCGTTCGAGCTGATGAAGCTGCGGCTGCTCAACGCCAGTCATTCGGCGCTCGCCTATCTCGGCTATCTCGCCGACTACGAGACCATCGCCGATACCATGCTGGATCCGCATTTCGCGCGTCTTGCCGCGCAGGTGATGGAACAGGCCGCGGTGACGCTGACCATGCCATCAGGCACCGACCTTGCCGCCTACCGCGCCTCGCTGCTCAGGCGCTTCGCCAATCCGGCGCTGCATCACCGCACCTGGCAGATCGCGATGGACGGCTCGCAAAAGCTGCCACAGCGCCTGCTTGGCGCGATGCAGGACCGCCTGCGCCAGAACTTGCCGATCGCGACCCATGCGCTCGCGGTGGCGGGCTGGATGCGCTACGTCACGGCCACCGACGAACAGGGCCGCGCGATCGACGTGCGCGATCCGCTCGCCGGCGAATTCGCGGCGCTGGCGCGCGAGGCGGGTCCCGTTGCCGAGCGCTTGGCGCCCGCGCTGCTCGGCGTCGGACAGGTGTTCGGGCCGCTCGGCGCCGAACCGCGCCTGCGCGAAGCCGTGACCGCGGCGCTCGGCCGTCTCTATGCGGACGGCGCGCGGCGGGCGGTCGAGACGCACGTCTCCACGTGACCACAAAGCGGGCAGCAATGCTGCACTGCGGTCCAAATCGAACGCAAAGTCGACGGAAGTCGCGCTTGATTTTTGCCTGTCATTGCCTCACCCGAGAGCCATGGCAAAGGACAGCAAGGTCATCGCCGCAAACGCGGCCTTCTACGCCGCCTTCTCAACCGGCGACTTCGACGGCATGGAACGGATGTGGGCGGATGACGACGCCATCTCCTGCATCCATCCCGGCTGGCCGGCCATCATCGGGCGCGCCACGGTGATCGGCAGCTGGCGCGACATCCTGCAAAATCCGGAGCGGCCGCAGATCGTCTGTGCCGAGCCGCAGGCGATCATCGACGGCGACAGCGCGCGCGTGCTCTGCATCGAGATCGTCGACGGCACCGCGCTGGCCGCCTCCAACCATTTCCGCCGCGTTGGTGGCGACTGGCGCCTCGTGCACCACCAGTCGAGCCCGATTGCGCAGATTGTCGAGCAGGCTGAAGACGATAGCCCGAGTCACCGCGTCCACTGACCGCCGGCGTGATCTACTGTGCATGGGGTTGTTTGTCAGTTTTTTTAGTTGGCGACCTCATCCAAGTGCCGACAGATCGTCCAGCACGAACCGCGCCTCGGTGAAATCATCGTCCCGGAAGAACATGCTGCGGGTGATCACGACGGGAATGCTGGCGCGCGAGGCCGCGATCAGGCCGTTGGCGGAATCCTCGATCGCGACGCAATCGGAAGCGTCCAGCTCCAGCCGCGCCAGGGTTTCGAGATAGACGTCCGGCGCGGGTTTCTTGTGCCGCACGTCGTCACCGGCGACGATGGCGTCGAAGTCCGCGGCCCAGCGCGTGCCCAGCGCCCGCGACAGCAGCACATCGATATTGCCGCGCGAGGTGGTCGTTGCGATCGCGAACCGCTGGCCGCGCGACCGCGCCGCCGCCAGCAGGTCGGCGACGCCCGGACGCAGCGGGCAGCAGCCGGTCTCGACCAGTTCGGCATAGCGTGCGGTCTTGATGCGGTGGAGCTCTGCGACGTCCTCATCCGACAATGGCGGGGCGATCCGCTGCCTCGCATGGTAGGCGCGGATCCGCTCCTTGCCGCCCGTCACCCGCAGCAGGTCCTTGTAGACGCCACGATCCCACTGCCAGCCGAGCCCGCCGCGCGCGAAGGCCTCGTTGAAGGCCTGCCGATGCAGCTCCTCGGTCTCGGCCATGGTGCCGTCGACATCGAAGATCAGCGCGCTGGCGCGCCGGATCAGTTCCACGGCGTCGCATAGCGCTACGGCGGGCGCTTCCGCCTGCATGATCGGCTTCCCTTCTGACGCCCCTGTGACAAGCGAGCATCGCCCGCGGAGGCAGGCGAGTAAAATTGCAATATCTTTTGCCGGACCCAAAAATCTCTTATGAGCAGAGATGCGCGCAGCGGCGCGACCGGAACTCCGACCAGCACGGCAGACGCATGCGGCTCTTCATCCTCGGCTTCGGCTATAGCGCAGGGCATTTCGTCCGCAGATTCGGCGGCGCGTTCTCGCACGTCGCCGGCACGGTGCGCGATCCCGCGAAGCGGGAAGGTCTCGCCGGCATCGAGGCGCACGCGTTTTCCGGCAGCGATCCGGACGGCGAGACGATCGAGCGCGTTCGCGACGCCGACGTTCTTGTTGTATCGATCCCGCCCGGGAGCCATGGCGATCCCGCCATCACGGCGTACGCAGAGGCACTGGCATCGGGCCGTCGCCGGAAGATTATCTATTTGTCCACGCTCGGCGTGTACGGCGACCACGGCGGCGCATGGGTCGACGAGAGCACGCCACCGCAGGCCGCGCTCGACCGCACGCGGATGCGGCTCGCGGCGGAGCAGGCCTGGATGGAGACGGGGCGCGGCGACGTCGCGATCCTGCGGCTTGCAGGCATCTACGGCCCCGGCCGCAACGCGCTGGCGACGCTTCGCGCGGGTTCGGCCCGCCGCATCGTCAAGCCGGGACAGGTCTTCAACCGCATCCATGTCGATGACATCGCAAGCGCGATCATGGCCGCGGTGCGCCATCGGGGCGGCGGCACGTGGAACGTCTGCGACGACGAGCCCGCGCCACCGCAGGACGTGATCGCCTATGCGGCGAAGCTGATGGGCATTCCAGCGCCAGCCGAAGAAGCGTTCGAGACGGCCGAGATGTCGGTGATGGCCCGCAGCTTCTATGCCGGCAACGCCCGTGTCTCCAACGCGCGGGCGAAGCGCGAGCTCGGCGTGAGCTTCGCCTATCCGACCTATCGGCACGGCCTGGATGCGCTGTGGAACGCGGGCGAAGGACGATAAGGCAAAGACAGTTCCGTTGTATCCGAACGTGCCCCTCCTGGACACGCCGACCAGATTGGGGCGGCCGTTGCGGCCGCCCCTCGAAACGCGGCGTCAGCTCAGCACGCCGTTCTTCTTGAACCAGGCCTGCGCCCGCTTCCAGGCATCTTCGGCCGCGTCCTTGCGGTAGCTGCCGCGGTAGTCGGCATGGAAGCCGTGCGGGGCATCCGGATAGATCTTGAATTCGGCCGTCTTCTCGTTTTGCCCGAGCGCCGCCTTGAGTTGCTCGACCTGCGCAACGGGGATGCCGGTATCGGCTCCGCCATAGAGGCCGAGCACCGGCGCCTTCATCTCGGGCGCAAGCTGGAGCGGGCTCTTCGGCCACAGCGGATTGGGGGCATCGACCGGCGGACCGTAGAAGGCGACACCGGCCTTGAGGGCGCCGTTGTGCGCGGCATATTCCCAGACGGTGCGCCCGCCCCGGCAGAAGCCGATGATGCCGAGCTTCGCGGTGTCGCCGCTCTGCGATCCCGCCCACGCCACCGTGGCATCGAGATCGGACAGCAACTCCGCGTCCGGCTTGGCATTGACGACCGCCAGCAGGTCCTTGATCTCGGTGACCTTGGTCAGGTCAACGCCCTTACGGAAGTAATAGTCGGGCGCAACGGCGAACGCGCCGAGCTTGGCGAGACGCCGGGTCACATCCTTGATGTATTCGTGCAGGCCAAATATCTCCATCGCCACGATGATCACCGGCGCCTTGGTATTGCCGGCGGGGCGGGCAAAATAGGCAGGCATCTCCTCGGAGCCGACCTTGATCTTGGCGTCGCCGGTCTGGAGACCATTGGTGTCCGTCGTGATGACCTCGGCGCGGACCGGCCCGGCCGCAAGCGTATAGCCGGCAGCCACGGCCGCGGTGGCGCTCATGAATCCGCGACGCGAGACCGGAGCGACTTTGGTCAGCCCGACGACGTCGGATGTCATGGTGGTTTCGATACTCATCGATCTATCCTTCCTGATGCGTGGCCCTGATCCTTCAGCCGGCGCATCGTCAACAGTTGCCGGCGAAACGCAAATCACCAGCCTGCGAGCACCGTCGCCATCAGGCTTCGCGCCTCTTCACCGGCGCAGTTTCCGGCATCAGGCTCATCGCGACCAGGCCGACGATCGCCGCTAGCAGCAGATACCAGGCCGGCGCCAGCGGATTGCCGGTGACGTGGAGCAGCCAGGTGACCACGAGCTGCGCCGTGCCGCCGAAGCTCGCGATCGCGACCGCATAGACGGTGGCGAACACGCCGCCGCGGATGTTCTGCGGCAGCGCCTCGGTGAAAGTCGCGTAGAACGCGGTGAACGGCAGCGAGCCGATGATCGATAGCACGCCGAAGCCGACCAGGAGCGACGGCGCGCCCGGCGCATGAACGATCCACAGGAAGACCGGATAGGTCAGCAGGAGGGTTGCGAGCTGCGGCCAGATCATGACCGGCTTGCGGCCGAGACGATCGGCGAGCCATCCGCCGACCAGTGCGCCGACGAACTGAATGGCGTTGCTGACGAGCGACACGGCGAAAGCCAGTGTCGACGACACATGCAGGGTATTCTGCGCATAGGTCGTCATGTATTGCGTGACATAGGTCGAGATAGTGCCGCTGGCCAAAATCATCAACGCCAGCGCGATGACGCCGAGGTGACGCCGAGCCTGCGAGAGGTGACCCGTGCGTTCTTCCGCTGCGACACCGGCTTCAGCATGCGGGATCGTCTCCGGCAATGTCCGGCGCATCCAGAGCCCGAACGGCAGGCAGACGGCCCCGATCAGGAATGCCACCCGCCAGCCATAGGACTCGAGCATCTCCGGTGCCATCGTCTTGCTCAGGATGACGCCGACCAGGGCGCCGGCGGTCGCGGCGATCTCCTGGCTCGCCGGCTGCCATGCCACCGTCAGCGCCCGGTGTTCGGGCGGAGCGATCTCGATCAGATAGGCGGTGGTCGGCCCGACCTCACCGCCGAGGGCGAAGCCTTGCGCCATGCGTGCCACGATCACGATGATCGGTGCCGCAATGCCGATCGCATGATAGGAGGGCGTCAGCGAGATGGTCAGGATCGCACACCCCATCAAGGCAAAGCTCAACAGCATGGCAGGCCGCCTGCCGATCCGGTCGGAATAGATGCCGAGGACGATCCCGCCGATCGGCCGTGTGACGAAGCCGGCGCCGAAGGTCGCCAGCGACAGCATCAGGCTGCCGTATTCGCTCTGTGTCGGGAAGAAGGTGTGCCCGATCTGAATGGCGAAGAAGCTGTAGGTGATGAAGTCGTAGAACTCGAGCATGTTGCCGATGGTGGCGGCCAGTGCTGCGCGTTTGACGTTGAACGGCTTTGCTTCCTTGCGGACAGGCGGCACTCGGACATTCCCTGGGCTCGATCGTGTGCCCGATTTAACCGTCAGGCCGCACTGCGACGCAACATCCATTAACTGAAAAAAGCGGTTCTCCCATCCGCGCCGACGCCGTCATGCGTTGCAGTCACTCCGCAACTTCGCGCAATTCGAGACGTCCAACCGCAACAAATGGGCGCCACAGCGGCCGCAACGACACATCATGTTGCCCAGGCATCGCACACGACCCGAATCCGCGCGCAAGCCTTCGTGATTTGACTGAAATTTTCAGAAGAGTTGAGCCGAACAATTTACTCGAACTTTCTTTGTGACGCTCTAGTTCCACGTCCGAAAGTTCCATCTCCAGAATGGAGAGGCGCGCTCCCGGCGCGGCAAGCGGTCCTGCTTCGCGCGAAGGATCGCTCGAGAGCTTCATTATCGCCCACCCAGATTGCGCTACCAAAGGCTCAATTGAATAAAGCTTTATCCGACGTGGAACTGAAATGATTTTGGCTCGTGAATCGATTGAAT
>NZ_JBFULT010000412.1:0-6862 GCF_054049755.1 Bradyrhizobium sp. P5_C11_2 | reverse complement strand
CTGGTCGGCGGTGCGCGCGTCCGGCACGCGCAGCAGCGCCTCCGCCAGCACCATCAGCGCCAGCCCTTCCTTGGTGGAGAGCGCGAACTCCCGCAGCATGTCCTCGACGCCGCCGAGCCGGTCGTCGCGCTTGCGGATCGTCTCGATCAGCCGCGTCGCGGTGCGATCGATCCGCGCCTCCTGCGGCGGGCTGAGATGCGACGCTGGCAAGAGCCGCGCGGCGATCTCGGCATCGTCAGGCGCGTAGGGGGCGTTGAAGGAAGGCGGAATGTTCGACATGGCGTGTCCTGTGGCTCAACTCCACGATAATTCCCGCTGCGCCGTAGTTCGATAGACAAATTAGCGATATTGCCTTAGAAAATGAAGACAGATGATATTTTTCCCGTGGAAACAATGGAATTGGACCGAATCGACCGCAAAATCCTCTCGATCCTCCAGGAGGATGGGCGAATCGCCAATGTCGAGCTCGCCGAGCGCATCGGGCTGTCGCCGACCTCGATCGGCGAACGGCTGAAGCGCTTGCAGCGCGAGGGCTTTGTCGAGGGCTATGGCGCCAGGCTCAATCCGCATCGGCTTGGCCTCGGACTTCTGGTGTTCGTCGAGGTGATGCTCGACAAGACCACGCCCGATAATTTCGAGCGGTTTGCGCGCGCGGTGAAACTCGCGCCTGAAGTGCTGGAGTGTCACATGGTTGCCGGCGGCTTCGACTATCTTGTGAAGGCGCGGCTGGCCGACATGACCGCATACCGGCGGTTCCTCGGCGAGACCTTGCTGTCGATGCCGGGCGTGCGCGAGACGCGCACCTACGCGGTGATGGAGGAGATCAAGCGCGACGCACCGTTGCCGGTGGGCTGAGAAGTGCCGTCGCGATTGTCATTGCCATGGCGTTGACGAAGCGGTCTTTGCGGCAAACAGCCATCCGTGTGCAATCGCAACGCCTGTCGTCGAATGCACGGACCGTCTTATGAAATTTTCTTGGCCCAACTCCCGGCAGATCCGGGAGGCGGCAAAGGCCGGCGGGCTTATACTTTGAGGTTCTCTGCGGATGTCTTGCCCCGGTTTGCGATCTCTTCATATTCCACCGTCTGTCCTTCGTTGAGGGACGACAGACCGGCTTTCTGCACTGCCGAGATATGCACGAACACATCCTTGCCACCCGACGCAGGCTGGATAAATCCATAACCCTTCGTCGGGTTGAACCACTTGACCGTACCTTTAGCCATCACGTCTTCTCCGCGGGTCTTCCTCCAAGATCTCGAACCGCCAGTCCCCGCCAACCGGCCGGTTCGGTCCTAACAGGATACGCGGAATGTGGCGGGCTTCATAGATCAAACCACATCGGCATTCCGCCGAAAATCGCTCAACTTCGCGGCGTTTTTACCGGTTTTGCCCGTTTCGCGGTCAATCGGCTCGAACGCGCACCGCGACCTGTCAATAAGTCGCGGCCAGATAATCGACGATCTTGCCGACATCGGCATCGTCGATCGGCGCGCCGTAGACCTTGATCATCTTGGTCACCWCGGCCTGCCAGAACTCCTTCTTGTTCTTCATCGGCGGCTGCGTGTTGATGTAGTCGGCCGAGTGGCAGGCGCTGCAATTGCCCTGCACGACCTCGAGATTGGGGCCTGGCTTGAACGCGGCGACCTCGTCGGGCGTCTTGTAGTTGACCGGCGCCGCAAGTGCCGAACCCACCATGGCGGCGACGGCGAGTGAGATGGCGAGGAGAACGGTGCGCTGCATGATCATTCTCCCTCAGGCCACCGTCACGCGGACGGTTTCGACGACGTTGCGCAAATAACCCGCCGGGTTCCAGCGTGGCTGGTCCGGCTGCGTCTCGCCGGAATTGCTGGTGGCGCGGACCTTGAGCTCGTAGGGGCCGGCTGCAAGCTTCACCGGCAGCTTCCATTCGCGGAAGGAGTATTTGCCAAGATCCTTGCCGAGCTTGGCGCTGGCCCAGGTCTTGCCGCCGTCGGTGGAGACCGCGACCTCCTTGATGCCCTTGCCGCCGTCGAAGGCGATGCCGCGCAGCGTCGTGCCGCCCGCCTTCAGCTTCGCGCCGTCAGCGACGCTGGTGATGAAGGAGCGGATGGTGAAGCGGTTGATCGGGATCGTCGCCTTCGGCGCAGTGCCTGGCTCGATCGCATTGTTCGGCGTGTCCGGAATCCGATAGGCCGACTTCATCCAGAAGCCGTCGAAGACATTGTCGATGACGGTGATCTCGTTGAGGTGCTTGACCCAGTAGGTGCCGTAATAGCCGGGCACGATCAGGCGGAGCGGGAAGCCGTTGAGGAACGGCAGGTCCTCGCCGTTCATGCCATAGGCCAGCATCACCTCGCCATCGCTGGCGTGATCGAGGTCGAGCGCCTTGACGAAATCGGGCGTCTTGTCGCTGACCGGGCCGTCCATGCCGTTGAAGGTGACCTGCCTGGCGCCGCTCTGCACGCCCGCCAGCTCCAGCACGCTCTTCAGCGGCACGCCGCGCCAGCGCGCATTGCCCATCGCGCCGTTGGCGAGTTGGCCGCCGGCAACGCGCGGCTCGAAGAAGCCGCGGCTGTTGCCGGAGCACTGGTTGACGGCGACGATCTCCGTCGCCTTCATCTTCCGGATGTCCTTGAGCGACAGCTTGAGCGGCTTGTCGACCTTGCCCTTGACCTCGAGCGTGAACTTGTCGGGGTCGAGATTGTAGGGCAGGTCGGAGAGATGATAGCGCACGAAGAACGCGTTGTTCGGCGTGATCGGGCCGTCATTGAACACCGCAAACGGCGTCTCGAGCTGCGGCGGCCGGCTGGTCAGGCCGATCATCGGCCGCTTCTGCGGATATTTCACCAGCGGCCGTTCGCCATTGACGAATGGCAGGGTGACGGTGTCCGCGGCCAGCGCTTTGGTCGAGTTCAGTGTGGCCGCAAGTGCGGCAAGTCCCGCTCCTTTGAGCAGGTCGCGTCTGTCAAACATGGTCTCCTCCCGGAGCTTTTCGTTGGGTCGCGGTCATCACCACAAACCCGCGCCCATCTGTCGCGTCGAAAGCCGCGAAGTCAATTCGTGCTTTCGCAGCAGGCCCATGCCGCTGCGATGCAACAACGCGGTGTTACGCTGCGACGAGGTGGAGTCGAGTTGTGACCGCTGCGCCGATGCGCTCCCTCTCCCCGCCGTGCGGGGAGAGGGTTGGGGTGAGGGGGAGTCTCCGCGGGGACGGTGACAGTTGAGTTTGCGGAGGCTCCCCCTCACCCGGAATTCAGGCTGCGCTTGAATTCCGGCCTCTCCCGCCCGCGGGGAGAGGCGAAGAATCAGGCCGCGACGCGCTCGCTGCCCGCGACCAGCGCCGACACCTGCCTGGCATCGGCGACGACACGCACGACCATCGGCTCGTCACGGCCGCGGATTGCGACCTCCTGCTGCGGCAGGGCATCGTCGGCGAGGCCGGCGGTGCGGCGGACCTCTTCGGAGACGATCGCCTCGCAGGCAAGCGTCTTGGTCATGTCCTGGAGGCGGGCGGCGACGTTGACGGCGTCGCCCAGCGCAGTGAAGACGATGTGATCGCGATAGCCGATGTCGCCGATGATGACCTCGCCGCCGTGGACGCCGATGCCGAAGCGGATCGGCTGGCGCAAATCGTGGCTCAGGAGCTCGTTCAGCTCGTCGACATGGGTGGCGATGCCGGCCACGGCCCTCAGCGCTTGCCGGCAAGCCGTCTGTGGGTCGCTGGTGAGCCCGAACAGCGCCAGCATGCCGTCGCCGACGAACTGGTTGGGCTGGCCGCCATTCTCGATCACGGCTTGCGACACCGCGCCGAGGAAACGGTTGACGATGAAGACGGTGTCGAACGGCAGCCGTTTCTCGGCGAGCTGGGTCGAGCCGCGCATGTCCACGAACAGGCTGACGAGATAGCGCTCCTGGCCGATCCGCGCCGGGCTCGAGGCCTGTGCGTTGGCCGACAGCGTATGCGGCATGAAGAGCTGGAAGAAGGAAAGGTCGGAGTCCGGCCGCAGCTGGCAGGCGAGCCTGATCGAGGGATCGGTGGTGCCGACGCGTGAGAGCACGAACGCCTCGCGCTGCGAGGGCTCGGGAAGGGCGGCATGGTCGCCGATGACGCGGATGCGGCAGGTCGAGCAGCGGGCGCGGCCGCCGCAGACGCTGGCATGCGGCAGATTGTGTCGCAGGCTTGCTTCCAGCACGGAGAGGCCTTTTGGCACGCGCACCGTCTTGCCGTTGCCGTAGGACAGCGCGATCATGCCGCCGCGCCGCTCGCGATAGGCCCGCACGCCGCGCGCGAGCAGCACCAGCCCGAGAAGGCCGACATAGCCCACCGTGAGGCCGCCGGTGATACGGTCGAGCGTGTTGGCCTCCGCGACCGAACCGACCTGGCGCCGGGTGAGATTGTGGGTGCGCCACTCCCCGTCGTCGGCCTCGGCCGCAACGTTGCGTCCGCCCTGATAGATGCCGAGCAGCGCCAGGGTCGGGATCAGCACGGCCGCCGCGAGCAGATAAGGGGCGGCGCGCGTGAAGAACGGCTTCAGGCGGAGCCAGAAATAGATGCCGATGCAGCCGTGCACCCAGGCAATGATGAGCAGGATCGTCATCAGCCAGAGCCGGACGGGCGAGGCGACGAAGAACAGATAGAGCTCCTGCGGATAGAGCTTCTCGTGCCCGTACAGCGTCTGCCCGAGCCGCACGCCGATGACATGCGCCATGATGAGGGCGGGGATGCTCAGCCCCAGCACGAGCTGGAGCGGCTCGATCGTCTTCCACCGGAACTGCCGGCGCTGATACAGCGCGTAGACGCCGAGCCCCATATGCGTGAGCGCGGCGCCATAGAACACGAGCGTGACCGGCAGGAACTGCCAGAACGCCATGTGGTAATAAATCCCGACCTCCATGGCGTCGACCGAAACGTTGCCGAGCGCGTGGTTGAGGAAATGGCTGACCACATAGGCGAACAGGATGAYGCCACAGACCAGCCGCACCTGCCGCGCGCTGGTGCCGCGGATAAGTTCGGACATTCGTGAAAGAGCGGTGGCGGCCATGATTCGATCGTATCAGTTCATGAAGGAGAACAGCCAGCGTAGCGTTTAATTCCGGCGATGGGCAGCTGGCCGGATCACATGCGCGGCAATGGTTACGAAATCGTAGGGTGGGCAAAGGCGCCCCTTGGCGCCGTGCCCACCATCCCGCATCGCATCCTTTGATGGTGGGCACGCTCCGCTTTGCCCACCCTACGGTCTCCCCAACATTGACTCCCCCTCCCAGGTTGGCGAAAAGCGCGGCCGTGACGACAGTTCCCGACATCACCGTACCCGCTCACGGCGCCGCGCGCCGGCTGCTCGCCGTGGCCGCGCTGATCATTGCCGCGATGACGGTGCTGCGCATCGTCTATGCCTCCGCGATCGAGCTGCGCACCGACGAGGCCTATTACTGGACCTGGTCGAACGAGAGCGCGCTGAGCTTCCTCGACCATCCCCCGATGATCGCCTGGTTCATCCGTTTTGGTACCGCGATCTTCGGCGACACCCCGCTCGGCGTTCGCTTCGGCGGCATCGTCGCGATGCTGGTCACGCAGCTGCTGCTCGCCGACATCGTCCGGCGCGTCACCCATGACACGCGCGCGGTCGTGCTTGCGGTGCTGATGCCGGAGGCTGCGCTCTATTACGGCCTGTTGATGGCCAAGGTGGCGCCCGACGTCGCCATGATCCCGTTTGCGGTCGCGATGATCTGGTCGCTGGTGCGGCTCGCGCAAGGTGGCGACGGTCGCTGGTGGCTCGCGGCCGGACTGTTCGCCGGGCTGGCGATGTTGTCGAAATTCACCGCGGTCATGTTCGCGCCTGCCGTGGCCGCCTTTCTGCTGGTGCCGGATTGGCGCGGGCGCTGGCTGCGCAGCCCCTATCCCTGGCTCGCGATTGTGGTCGCCATCGCCGTGTGCTCGCCGGTCCTGATCTGGAACGCGCAGCACGACTGGGCCTCGTTCCGTTTCCAGGGCGTGCGCGCCACCACGAATTACGGCATCTCTCTGCGCACCATCGGCGACTATATCGGCCTGCAATTCGGCCTCGTCGGCTTCGTCATGCTGCCGGTGGTGCTGTCCGGGCTGGTGATGACGGCGTGGCGCGGCTATCGCACGCGCGAGCCGGTCGCGATCCTGCTGTCGACCGCGGTGCTGGTGCCGTTCCTGTATTTCTTCGCGAAATCTCTGACGCTCAGGGTCGGCGACACCTGGCCGATGTTCATGTGGCCGGTCGGCTTTGCCGCGGCGGCGATCAACCTCGCCGTGCTGTCGCGCGAAAACTGGTCGGCGCGGATGATCCGGTCGTGCGTGTTCTGGGCCAACACCGCGGTCGTCTCGGGGCTCGCCTTTGTCGTCATCGTGTTCCTCTATTACGTCGCCGCGCCCTGGAATTTTCTCGGCAAGATCGATCCAATCGGCGCCGAGGCCGGCTACGAGCAGGTCGAGGCGCGCGCGCAGGCAGCGCTCGATGAGACCGGCGCGACCTGGATCGCGACCACGGATTACCGCACCTACGCCATGATGCGCTGGCTGTTCAGGGGCCGCGTGCCGGTGATCGAGATCAACGAGCGCGGCCGCTTCCAGGATTTTCGCGATCCCGGCATCGACAGGATCAAGGGGCACGCCGGCATCTATGTCGGCCGCGAGCCCGACAATCGTTCGCCGCTGTGGGAGAATATTCCGGCGAAGCGCGAGCAGCTCGGCCAGGTCGAGCGCCGCTGGCGCGGCGTTCTGACGGATACCTATGTAATTGAGAAGCTCACCGGTTGGACGCCAGAACTCTCACCGCCGAAAGATTCGCCGTTGTTCCAGTGGCGCGTGCTGGCCTTCTTCTCCCTCTCTCCGCGTGCGGGGAGAGGGTTGGGG
>NZ_JBFULT010000411.1:0-6884 GCF_054049755.1 Bradyrhizobium sp. P5_C11_2 | reverse complement strand
ACCCAGTACATGGTGGAGAGATGGCCGACGGGATAGCTGCGCTGGCTGAGCCGCACCAGCTTCGGTTTTGCGGTGGTGCCGGAGGTGAAAGAGAGCAGCATCGGATCGTCGGCGTTGGTCGGGCCGTCGGGCGCAAAGCTCTCGGAAGCCTGGGCCGCCTCGTCGAACGAGAGCCAGCCGTCAGACGCGGCCCCGACGACGACACGCACGAGACCATCGGCATCAAGGCTTGCGAACTTCGCGACCTGATCCTGCGCGGCAACCACCGCCCTCGCCTTGCCGCGATCGAGGCGGTCGCGGAGCTCGTCCGCCGTCAGCAGCGTGGTGGCGGGGATGACGACGACGCCGAGCTTCATCGCAGCCAGCATGGTCTCCCACAGCGGAACCACGTTGCCGAGCAGCAGCAGAAGATGATCGCCACGCTTCAAGCCCTGCGCGCGGAGGAAGTTCGCGACCTGGTTGGAGCGGCGCGACAGCGCGGCGAAGGACAGTTTTGTCTGCCGGTCCTGCGCGGCATCGACGATCCAGAGCGCTGGCCGGTCCTTGCTCTCCGCATTCCCTGCCAACTCGGCGTCGAACCAGTCGAGCGCCCAGTTGAAGGGAACCGGATCGGGCCAGCGGAAGCCTTTGACCGCTGTCTCGTAATCCGTGCGGTGCTGTAGAAGGAACGCGCGCGCTTCCTGAAATGTCGTCATGGTCCGGGCCCGTCGAATTGACCTGCGAGCGTAGCCCGGATGGAGCGAAGCGCAATCCGGGGCCGGCTACGCAATTGGAAGCAGCTGTCCCGGATTTCGCTTCGCTCGATCCGGGCTACGGGCAAAGCCTCGCTATTTTCCAGCGAGGCCGCGAACGTGCTTGATAATTCCGGAAAAATCCACCCCGCCCTGGCCCGCCTTGTCGAAGGCCTGGTAAATTTCCTGCGCATGCTGGCCGAGCGGCGTCGCCGCGCCCGCGGCCTTCGCGGCGTCCTGCGCCAGGGTCAGATCCTTCACCATCAGCGCCGAGGCGAAGCCCGGCTTGTAATCGTTGTTCGCCGGCGAGGTCGGCACCGGGCCCGGCACCGGGCAATAGGTCGTCAGCGACCAGCACTGACCTGAAGATGTCGAGGCGACATCGAACAACGCCTGGTGCGAGAGCCCGAGCTTCTCGCCCAGCGCAAAGGCTTCGCTGACGGCGATCATGGAAATGCCGAGGATCATGTTGTTGCAGATCTTCGCCGCCTGCCCCGCGCCGGCGCCGCCGCAATGCACGATCTTCTTGCCCATGTTTTCCAGCACGGGCTTTGCCGCCGCAAACGCCTTGTCGTCGCCGCCGCACATGAACGTGAGCGTGGCGCCCTTGGCCCCGCCGGTGCCGCCCGAGACCGGTGCATCGACCGAGAGCACGCCGTTCTTGGCGGCGAGCGCATGCGCCTGCCGCGCGCTCTCGACGTCGATGGTGGAGCTATCGATGATCAGCGCGCCCTTGGTCATGGCGGGAACGACCTCGTTCCAGACGCCGAGCACGTGCTTGCCCGCGGGCAGCATGGTGACGACAACATCGGCGCCCTTCACCGCGCCGGCCGCRCTGTCGGCGATGCCGGCACCGTCGGCCTTGGCCTGCGCGCGCGAGGCTTCGACGAGGTCGAAGGCCACCACCTTGTGGCCGGCCTTGACCAGATTGGCCGCCATCGGGCCGCCCATGTTGCCGAGACCGATGAATGCGATCGTGGCCATCTTCGTTTCCTCCGCTTGAAAGTCGTTATTAGTTGAACTTCAGTTCGTCGGCGCCGATCTCGGCGAAGTACGGTGCAACCACCTCCGGCGTCACATCCTCGATCCGCGGCGGCGACCAGGCCGGATTGCGGTCCTTGTCGATCACGGCGGCGCGCACGCCCTCGCGGAAATCGTCGCTGCGGAACACTTCCAGCGCGGCGCGATATTCGCGCACCAGGCACTCTTCCAGGCTCGACGCGGCGCGCGCGAGCCGCAGCAGCTTCAAGGTCACCACCATGCCGCGCGGCGATTTTTCGTTGAGCGTCTTCAGCGTCGCCTKCGCGAACTCGGAGCCATCGCGCTTCAGCGCCGCGACGATGTCCTCCATGCGGTCGAAGCCGAACAGAGCGTCGATGATCGGCTCTTTTGCGGCGACCGGCCCCGCAGTCTCGCCGGTCGCAAAACCGTTGATGAGCCTGCTGACCTCGGCTGCGGTCACGCCTGGGCGAATCCTGGTCAGCGCCTCGCGCARCTCAGGCCATTTGGCGGCCAGCACCACGGCGTCGGCGAACTTCGCATGGATCGCATCCGGCCCGTTCATGGTCTGGCCGGTCAGGCCGAAATAGGTGCCGATCTCGCCCGGCGAACGGGACAACAGCCAGGTGCCGCCGACATCGGGGAAGAAGCCGAGCCCGACCTCCGGCATCGCAAGTTTCGTGCGATCGGTGACGACGCGATGGCTCGCATGCGCGGAGAGGCCGACGCCGCCGCCCATCACGATGCCGTCCATGAAGGCGACATACGGTTTTGGAAACTTCTTGATCCGGGCGTTGAGGATGTACTCCTCGCGCCACAGGATCTTGCCGAGATCGCCATTGACCTTCGAGCTTTCCCAGAGCGTGCGGATGTCGCCGCCGGCGCACAGGCCGCGCTCGCCGGCGCCTTCGAGCAGGATCACGGCGACGGCCGGATCGGCCTCGAAGCGGTCGAGTGCGGTCTCGATATCGCGAAACATCTCCAGCGTCACGGCATTGATGGCCTTGGGACGGTTGAGCCTGATCACGCCGGCCGCACCCTCGACGCGGGCGACCAGATCGCCCTCCTCCACTGCATTCATCGCGCGCCCTCGATCAGTTTGCGCGCCACGATCAGCCGCATGATCTCGTTGGTGCCTTCGAGGATCTGGTGCACGCGCAGATCGCGCACGATCTTCTCGATGCCGTATTCGCTGAGATAGCCGTAGCCGCCATGAAGCTGGAGCGCCTGGTTGGCGACCTCGAAGCCGACGTCGGTGCCGAAGCGCTTGGCCATCGCGCAGAGCATGGTGGCGTCCGGGTCCTTGCGGTCGAGCGCGGCGGCGGCACGCCACAGGAAGGTGCGCGCGGCCTCGAGCTCGATCGCCATGTCGGCGAGCTTGAATTGCAGCGCCTGGAATTCGTCGAGCCGCTTGCCGAACGCCTTGCGCTCCTTCATGTAGGCGCGCGCCTTGTCGAGCGCGGTCTGCGCGCCGCCGAGCGAGCAGGCCGTGATGTTGAGGCGGCCGCCATCGAGCCCGGCCATCGCGATCTTGAAGCCGATGCCCTCCTCGCCCAGCCGGTTGGCGACCGGGACGCGGGCATTCTCGAACATCACGGCGCGGGTCGGCTGTGCGTTCCAGCCCATCTTGCGCTCGTTGGCGCCGAAGGAGACACCCGGCGTCTTGCCGTCGACGACGAGGGTCGAGATGCCGCCAGGGCCGTCGCCGCCGGTGCGCACCATTGCGACCAGCAGATCGGTGCCGCCGGCGCCCGAGATGAACTGCTTCTGGCCGTTGAGCACATAATGGTCGCCGTCGCGCGCCGCGCGGGTGCGCAGCGCCGCCGCATCCGAGCCTGCGCCCGGCTCGGTCAGGCAGTAGCTGGCGATCAACTCCATGGTGCAGAGTTTTGGCAACCACTTCTGGCGCTGGGTGTCGCTGCCATAGGCATCGATCATCCAGGACGCCATGTTGTGGATGGAGATGAAGGCTGATGTGGTCGGACAGCCCGTCGCCAGCGCCTCGAAGATCAGCGCCGCGTCGAACCGCGACATCGCGGAGCCGCCGACGTCGTCGCGGATGTAGATGCCGCCCATGCCGAGGGCTGCCGCCTCGCGCATCACGTCGACGGGGAAATGCTTCTCCTCGTCCCAGCGCAGCGCGTGCGGCGCGATCTTCTCCGCCGCAAACGCCAACGCCATGTCGCGAACCGCGATCTGATCCTCGTTCAGAGCGAACTGCATCGTGCCCTCGCTCTAAGGAGAATCACTTCATCAGCGGGATCGAGAACTCCGCGCCTTCCTTGACGCCGGACGGCCAGCGCGAGGTCACCGTCTTGGTCTTGGTGTAGAAGCGGACCGAGTCCGGGCCGTGCTGGTTGAGATCGCCGAAGCCGGACTTCTTCCAGCCGCCGAAGGTGTAATAGGCGATCGGCACCGGGATCGGCACGTTGATGCCGACCATGCCGACATTGACCTTGGCCGCGAAGTCGCGTGCGGCGTCGCCGTCGCGGGTGAAGATCGCGACGCCGTTGCCATAGTCATGCTCGGAGGGCAGCGCCAGCGCTTCCTTGTAGTCGTGCGCGCGCACGACCGAGAGCACCGGGCCAAAGATCTCTTCCTTGTAGATCCGCATGTCCTTGGTGACGTTGTCGAACAGCGAACCGCCGAGATAGAAGCCGTTCTCRTAGCCCTGCATCTTGAAGCCGCGGCCGTCGACGGCGAGCGTCGCGCCTTCCTTGATGCCGATGTCGATGTAGCCCTTGACCTTCTCGACCGCCTCGCGGGTCACCAGCGGACCGTAATCGGCGGACGGATCGATCGAGGTGCCGATCTTGAGGCTCTCGACGCGCGGAATCAGCTTGTCCATCAGGCGGTCCGCGGTGGTCTTGCCGACGGGCACGGCCACGGAGACGGCCATGCAGCGCTCGCCGGCCGAGCCGTAGCCCGCGCCGATCAGCGCGTCGACGGCCTGGTCCATGTCCGCGTCGGGCATGATGATGGCGTGGTTCTTGGCGCCGCCGAAGCATTGGCAGCGCTTGCCGGTCTGGGCGGCGCGCTCATAGATGTATTGCGCGATCGGCGTGGAGCCGACGAAGCCGACGGCCTTGATATCGGGATCGTCCAGGATCGCGTCGACCGCTTCCTTGTCGCCGTTGACGACGTTGAGGATGCCGGCCGGCAGGCCCGCCTCCATCATCAGCTCGGCCAGCAGCATCGGCACGCCAGGATCGCGCTCCGACGGCTTCAGGATGAAGGCATTGCCGCAGGCGATCGCGGGGGCGAACTTCCACATCGGGATCATCGCCGGAAAGTTGAACGGCGTGATGCCGGCGACGACGCCGAGCGCCTGGCGCATGGAATAGATGTCGATGCCGGGGCCGGCGCCTTCGGTGTACTCGCCCTTCATCAGGTGCGGAATGCCGCAGGCGAATTCCGCGACCTCAAGGCCGCGCTGGATGTCGCCCTTGGCGTCCGGCACGGTCTTGCCGTGCTCGCGCGCCAGCAGCTCGGCGAGCTTGTCGTAGTCGCGCTGAACCAGCTCGACGAATCTCATCATGACGCGGGCGCGGCGCTGCGGATTGGTCGCGGCCCACTCGGGCTGTGCTGCGCGCGCGTTCTCGACGGCGGCGCGGACTTCCGCCTTGGACGCCAGCGCCACCTTGGCCTGGACGTCGCCGGTCATCGGCTCGAACACGTCGGCCGTCCGGCCCGACGTCCCCTTGATCTCCTTGCCGCCGATGAAATGTCCGATTGAGCGCATGGCAAAGATCTCCTTGAAGCCGGGCTGAACGCTTTGACAAATCCTATTGACCTGCATTTTATAGGATTCAAGTCTGATATATTGCACCATAGATGTGCGAAAATGCTGGATCAAGGCGCGATCGACTGGGACGACTTCCGCTTCGTGCTGGCCATCGTGCGGGGCGGCTCGGTCTCGGCTGCCGCAAAGCAGCTGGGGGTGGACCATGCCACGGTGATCCGCCGGGTCGACCGGCTGGAAAAGCACCTCTCGGCGAAGCTGTTTGACCGCCGCAAGACCGGCTATCTCCTGACCGAGGCCGGCCAGCGCGTCGCCGACAGCGCGGAGGCGATGGAATCGACCATCGTCGCCAATCAGGAACAGGTGGGCGGCTCGGTCGCGCGCCTGACCGGCACGGTGCGGATCGGCGCCCCCGACGGGTTCGGCACCGCCTTCCTGGCGCCACGGCTCGCTGCCTTCGCCGACCGGTATCCCGATCTCGACCTGCAACTTGTAGCCACTGCGCGGCTGTTCAGTCTCTCCAAGCGCGAGGCCGACATCGCCATCAGCCTGACGATGCCCAAGGAAGGCCGGATCGTCGGACGCAAGCTGCTCGACTACCGCCTCGGGCTTTACGCCGCACCCTCCTATCTCGACCGGTTCCCGACGATCGCCTCACGCGAGGTGCTGCCGCAGCACCGCTTCGTCGGTTACATCGAGGAGCTCCTGTTCACGCCCGAGCTGGACTATCTGCCGCAGGTGTCGCCGCGGATTTCCGCGCGCTTGCGCAGCGCCAATTTGATCGCGCAGCTCAACGCCACGCTCGCCGGCTTCGGCATTGCCGTGCTGCCTCATTTCATGGCGAGCGACTATCCGCAGCTTGTCCCGGTGCTGCCTGAGGAGATCTCGATCACCCGCACCTTCTGGATGCTGATGCATGCCGACAGCAAGGATCTGGCGCGGATCAGGGCGGTGGCGGATTACATCAGCGAGATCGTGGAGCGCGAGCGGGGGCTGTTTGCGGGGCGGTGAGAATTCGCCGGCTTCGTAGGGTGGGTTAGCCGAAGGCGTAACCCACCAACTGTGTCTCCGCCGAAAGAGAAGTGGTGGGTTACGCTTCGCTAACCCACCCTACGCATCCTGCCTAACTCTGCTTCGGCTTCTTCGCAGCCGCCAGCTTCGGCTCACGCTTCGCGCCATCCAGCGCGCTGTCCTTGCCGGCCTTCAACACCTCGTCCGACAGCTCGCTGGAGCCGGCGATGCGCGCCAGCAGCATGGTGCCGGCCATCGTCGCAAGCGTCGCAATCGCCTGCTTGCGGGCGGCCTTGCGCGGCTGGCCGGGGATGTAGTCCGCCATCATCTCGATCATCTCGTCGAGCTTGCCGGCAAAGGCCTTGCGCGTCTTCGGGCTTTCACGGGCGATCTCGGCACCC
>NZ_JBFULT010000410.1:0-6906 GCF_054049755.1 Bradyrhizobium sp. P5_C11_2 | reverse complement strand
ATGTGCGTGGGTGCTCTGCTCTATGCCGGCGGCCTGTTGCTGATGCGCTACTCGTCGACGCCGCTGTCGCTGAACATCGGCGCGGGCGTGATGGTGGGCTTTGGCCTTGCCGGCTGTTCGTTCAATCTGGTGCTGTCGGCGTTCAGCAAGCTCCTGCCGGCCGAGAAGCGCGGGCTTGCGCTCGGCGCCGGCACTGCGGCGGGCTCGTTCGGCCAGTTCCTGTTCGCGCCGATCGGTGTGGCGCTGATCGACAATTTCGGCTGGCAGCAGGCGCTCACCGTCTTCGCCTTTCTGATGCTGCTGATCATTCCGCTGTCGCTGGCGCTCGCGACGCCGCCGGTTGACAGCTCCGCGAGTAAGGCGCCAGCCGACCAGCAGTCCTTCACCAAGGCGCTCGCCGAGGCCTTTGGCCATCGCTCCTACGTGCTGCTCGTGCTCGGCTTCTTCACCTGCGGCTTCCAGCTCGCATTCATCACGGTTCACCTGCCGGCCTTCCTGGTCGACAATGGCATCTCGGCGCAGACCGGCGGCTGGGTCATCGCCGCGATCGGCCTGTTCAACATCATCGGCTCGCTGAGCGTCGGCTACCTCCAGAACTCCCTGCCCAAGCGCTACATCCTCTCCGCGATCTATCTTACCCGTGCGCTCGCGACGCTCGCCTTCATCTCGTTCCCGATCACGCCGTTCTCGGCGATCGCGTTCGGTGCGATCTCCGGCCTGACCTGGCTGTCGACGGTGCCGCCGACGTCTGCCCTGGTGGCGCTGATGTTCGGCACGCGCTGGCTTGCGACGCTCTATGGCTTCGCCTTTGTCAGCCACCAGGTCGGCGGCTTCCTCGGCGTCTGGCTCGGCGGCATCGTGTTCGAGCGCTTCGGTTCCTACACGCCGATCTGGTGGCTCTCGATCCTGTTCGGCGTGCTGTCGGCGCTGATCAATCTCCCGATCGTGGAGAAACCCGTTGCACGGGCGGTTGCGCAGCCGGCCTGATCGGCTAAACATCCCCTGAAACAAAGTCAGGGAGTTCAGTCGTGGCCACATTCAAGGCGATCCGGATCGACAAGGCGGACAAGGGCACCACAGCCGCGCTCACGCAGTTCGACGAAGCCGAGCTGATGAACGGCGACGTCACCGTGCGCGTGGAATGGTCGACGCTGAACTATAAGGATGGCCTCGCGCTCACCGGCAAGGCGCCGGTGGTGCGCCGTTTTCCGATGATTGCCGGGATCGACTTCGCCGGCACCGTCGAGCAGTCCTCACATCCGCAGTGGAAGGCGGGCGACAAGGTCGTCTGCACCGGCTGGGGCATGGGCGAGACCCATCTCGGCGCCTATGCCGAGAAGGCACGGGTGAAGGGTGACTGGCTGGTCGCCCTGCCGCAGGGCCTGTCGGCGCGCGACGCCATGGCGATCGGCACTGCCGGTTTCACCGCAATGCTCTCGGTGCTGGCGCTGGAGAAGCACGGCCTGTCGCCGAAGAGCGGCCCCGTTGTGGTGACGGGCGCGGCCGGCGGCGTCGGCTCGGTCGCGACCGCCGTGCTGTCCAAGCTCGGCTATCACGTCATCGCCTCGACCGGCCGCGCATCGGAAGCGGACTATCTGAAAGAGATCGGTGCTGCCGAAGTGATCGACCGCAATGAATTGTCGGCGGCGGCCAAGCCGCTCGCCAAGGAGCGCTGGGCCGGTGGGGTCGACAGCGTCGGCTCGACCACGCTCGCCAACCTGCTGTCGATGACGAAATACGGCGGGGCGATCGCGGCCTGCGGTCTGGCGGCCGGCATGGACCTGCCGTCCTCGGTCGCGCCGTTTATTTTGCGCGGGGTGTGCCTTCTCGGCATCGATTCCATGATGTGCCCGATCGAACCGCGGCGGGCCGCCTGGCAGCGCCTGGCGTCCGATCTGGATCGGACGAAACTATCTGAAATCACTACGGAAATTCCTCTCGATGAGGTTTCCGGATGGGGCGCCAAAATTCTGGCCGGCCAGGTCCGCGGCCGCATCGTGGTAAAAATTCTCTAACGGCGTTCAGACTTTACCAACCAAGCTGCTTCAATGTCGCCACTGTTAGTATGGTAAGCAGCGGGTAAAGACATCAGGCATCGCCCGCTGCATGGGGTTCGTCGGAGTAAGAGCATGCTTGCGCGTTTTGTATTGGGGGCCGTCACGGCGGCAGTAACGGTTGCGCCGGCCATTGCCGGAAGCATGAATGCCGATGAAGCCCGTCGCTTCGTTGCCGGCAAGGTGTTTGCCTTCACCTGTTTCGACGGCACCCGCGGCGCGGGCCGCATTCTCGACGATCTCGGCGCTGCCGGCGCGGTGCAGTTCTCCGGCGCCGGTCCCACCCGCCACCTCCGTCTTCCCGGCAACACGCTCCAGATCCGCGGCCAGAACGTCTGCGCCTCGATCAAGGGCATTCCGTTCGAGCCGTGCTTCAATTTGGAGAAGACCGACGACCGCAGCTTCCGCGGCTCGGTGTCGGGCATGGGCTTCGCCTATTGCGACTTCCACCACCAGGGCGGCAACCAAATGCTGATGGCGCGCGCCGTCGCCCGTCCGCGCTCGCTGCGGACCTCGGAGCACACCGGTTCGGTCGGCGGCTCGAACACCGAAATCGCCGCACGCGTTGAAACGCCGCGCGTCGAGAGCACCCGGCTCGAGCCGGTCAAATCGGAAGCCAAATCCGAAATCAGGTCGGAGCCCGCCAGGAACGAAGGCCCCCTCGAGTTGCGCCGCTCGACCGATTGAATTTGACCGCCGCGGCCATCACCGCGCGAACGCCCTGTTGACCATCATCGGTAGCCATCAAGCCGCCGCGCCGTAGTCATACGGACGGCGGCTTTCATGCGTTGGTAGCTGTTCGCGCCCCAGTTTGCGTACGGCCGGGGGGCGCGGCCCGATAAAAGGGTTCAACGATGTCGCTGTACTTCTTCCGCATCAGCACCGGTCGCTACTCCGGCGCCGCCGACCAGCCGTATGAGTTCGAGGACCGCGCCGCTGCGTGGACCGAGATGACCGAGGTCTGCGCCAACCTGCTCGGCACCATCGCGCGCAATCTGAAGCCGAATGCCCAATGGAGCATGGAGCTGCTCGACGAGAACAAGGAGCCGGTGTTTCGCATCAGCCTCGTCGGCGAGAGTGGAAGTTGAAACCAGCGCGACAGCGGGCGGACGTTAACGAATGCCCCGGCTGCAAAATCGCGAAGTGCTCCTTCGCTGCACGTTCCGTATTTGTACCCAGCCCGCGCAGCTCTTGCTTAACGCTAATGAGGAACCTGACCGCTAGCCTTCCCGGCTGTTCACGCGCTTCGTCGCGGCAATTCGTATCCCGGGAAGGTTTCAATGACGCTCATTCAGAATCTGCGAATTGGCACCAAGCTCGCCATCACCTCCGCGCTGACCATCGGGCTCGTGGCGCTGATGATCTTCCTCCAGATGAGCGGCGGCGCCGAGGTCCAGAAACTCAGTAATGGAGCATCTGGACAGCAGTCGATCGCGCAAAACGCTGCGGAAGCGAAGGCGTCGGTCCGCGGGATGCAGATCGGCATTCGTGATATTCTGACTTCATCCTCGCCGGCCGAGATGCAGAAGGCCGTCACCTATTTCAACGACCGCCAGACGGCGGCGCTGAAGTTCGCGGGTGAGATGGCGAAGCTCTCGCGTTCGCCGGAGAACCAAAAGCGGATCGACCGGCTGATCGTGCTGATCGGCAACTTCCAGAAGGGCGAGCAGCAGATCGAGGCGATCCGCAAGCAGGAGCTCGCGCTCGACGGGAAGAACGACGAGGCGGCGAGGCAGCTCGCAAAGCTGACGGCCGAGGTCGGCCGCATCCGCAAGGAAACACTCGGGCCGATCAACGAAGAGRTCTCCGAGCTGACCAACGAGATCACCAACTTTGCCAAGCAGAGGAGTGTAGAGACGCGTGCCGAAGCGGAAGTGGAGGTAGCCTCGGTTGCGCGGACATCGCTCGTTACCGGCGTGCTGGTCGCGCTGGTCCTGATCGGCACGTGCATCTTCTCCGTCTTCAGCATCGCGCGACCCATGCGCGCGTTGACGGCGGCGATGGAGAAGCTCGCCGGCGGAGACTTCTCGGTCGTGCTGCCGGGCCTCGGCCGCAAGGACGAGGTCGGCGAGGTCGCCGGTGCCGTCGAGAAATTCAAGATCGTGTCGGAGCAGAAGGCGCGCGAGGAGGCCGAAGCCAAGATCAGGCAGGATCAGGCCGCCGCCGCGCAGCGCAAGGCCGAGATGCACAAGCTCGCCGATAGCTTCGAAGGCGCCGTTGGCGAGATCGTCGGCACGGTGTCGTCGGCTTCGACCGAGCTGGAAGCGTCGGCTACCACACTGACCACGACGGCGGAGCGCACGCAACAGCTCACCACGGTGGTTGCGGCAGCCTCGGAGGAAGCCTCGACCAATGTGCAGTCGGTGGCCTCGGCGACGGAAGAGCTGTCGTCCTCGATCACCGAGATCAGCCGCCAGGTGCAGGAATCGGCCCGGGTGGCGAGCGAGGCGGTCAACCAGGCCCGGACCACGACCGACCGCGTCGGCGAATTGTCCAAGGCGGCGGCGCGGATCGGCGACGTGGTCGAACTGATCAACACCATCGCCGGCCAGACCAATCTGCTGGCGCTCAACGCCACCATCGAGGCGGCGCGCGCCGGCGAGGCCGGCCGCGGCTTTGCCGTGGTTGCCTCCGAGGTGAAGGCGCTGGCCGAGCAGACCGCGAAGGCGACCGGCGAGATCGGCCAGCAGATTGCGAGCATCCAGTCCGCGACCGAGCATTCGGTCGGCGCCATCAAGGACATCAGCGACACCATCGAGAAGCTGTCGGAGATCTCCTCGACCATCGCGGCTGCGGTCGAGGAGCAGGGCGCGGCGACGCAGGAAATTTCCCGCAACGTGCAGCAGGCGGCGGAGGGCACCCATCAGGTGTCGTCCAACATCACCGACGTGCAGCGCGGTGCGAGCGAGACCGGCTCGGCGTCCGCACAGGTACTCTCGGCCGCGCAGTCGCTGTCCGGCGACAGCAACCGCCTCAAGCTCGAGGTCGGCAAGTTCCTCGGCACCGTGCGCGCCGCCTGACCGCGGCAGCTCTCCTCCAGATCCCTGCAACCGCCGCGCGAAAGAGCGCGGCGGTCGCGCGCGCGCATATTGCGGCGCCACGTCGAAAGCCGCGCCGGGTTAACCTTCCGGAAAACCGACGCAGTCATGATCCCCGCAATATTCCGGGCGCTGAGTCGCCCTCCCTGTATTGCGTATCGAGCGTTTTGGAGCACATTCATGAGCGGCGCCTCCATCCGCCTGACCCACAAGGTCATGGCGATCGGATTCTTCGGCCTCGTCGGTCTCGTCGCCTTTGGCGCGATCTACGAGCTCGGCAGCCTCTCCCAGGACGCCTCCCGCACTGTTGCCAACCGTGCCCGCGCCATCGCCGACCTCGACAAGCAGCTCTCGATCGAGATGCTGGAGGCCCGCCGCAACGAGAAGAACTTCCAGCAGCGCCGGACCGAGAGCTACGCCAAGGCGCATGCCGAGCTGATCGGGCCGATCAATCGCGACTTCGACGAGGTGGAGCGGCTGATGTCGGCCGGCGGCATGAGCGCGCTGTCCGACAGGATGAAGCAGGCCCAGGATGGCTTCAAGCGCTACGTGTCGGATTTCAATGCGCTGGTCGCCGCCGAGATCAAGCTCGGCCTGAACGAGACCCTCGGCCTGTCCGGCTCGCTCCGCAGCGCGGTGCACGACATCGAGGCGAAGCTGAAGGAGATCGACAGTCCGCGGCTGACGAGCTGGATGCTGACGATGCGCCGGCACGAGAAGGATTTCATGCTGCGGCGTGATCCGAAATACATCGCGGAGCTGAAGAAGGCCGCCGCCGAATTTTCCAAGGCGATGGAAGCCGCCGCCGTTCCCGCGTCGGTCATCACGGACATCACGGCCAAGCTCCAGAAATACCAGTCCGAGTTCGTGGCATGGGCCGAGACCGCGCAGCAGGTCGCGGCCTATGACGCCGGCATGATGAAGACGTTCCGCGAACTCGAGCCGGCGATGCTCGACGTGCGGACTGCGGTCGAAAGCCTGTACAAGCAGGCYGACGCTGCGGAAGCCGCGACCCGCGACGCCGTGCGCCGGTGGATGATGATCGCCTTCGCCGTCACCGTCGTCGTGCTCGCCGTGGTCGGCTTCCTCCTCGGACGCTCGATCTCGAGCGCGCTCTCCGCCATGATCGATGCGATGACGCGGCTTGCGCGCGGCGAGCTCTCGATTTCCGTTCCCGGCGTCGGGCGAAGGGACGAGATCGGCGAGATGGCCGGCGCGGTCGAGGTGTTCAGGAACAACATGGCGGAGGCGGAGCGGCTGCGTGCCGAACAGTCGGAGGCGGACGCGCTCCGTCGCACGCAGCGCAAGGCGGACATGCAGCGGCTCGCCGACACCTTCGAAGGCGCCATCGGCGAGATCATCGAGACCGTCTCGTCGGCCGCAACCGAGCTCGAAGCGTCCTCCACCACGCTGACGCAGGCGGCCGAGCGCGGGAGCGGCCGCGCCAGCGCCGTCGCGGCGGCCTCGGAAGAGGCGTCCGCGAACGTTCAATCGGTGTCCTCGGCGAGCGAGGAGATGACCTCGTCGATTTCCGAGATCAGTCGCCAGGTGCAGGAATCGGCGCGGGTGGCCGACGTCGCGGTGGAGCAGGCGCAGCGCACCAATGCGCGCGTTGCCGAATTGACGAAGGCGGCCGGCCGTATCGGCGACGTCGTCGAGCTGATCAACACCATCGCGGGCCAGACCAATCTCCTCGCGCTGAACGCCACGATCGAGGCGGCGCGCGCGGGCGAAGCCGGCAAGGGCTTTGCCGTGGTCGCGACCGAGGTGAAGGCGCTGGCCGAGCAGACCGCGAAAGCGACCGGCGAGATCGG